>JAATEZ010000237.1 GCA_015655485.1 Lactobacillales bacterium
ATGATCGCGCAGATCCGGATCTAAAGCGCTGGTCGGCTCATCATAACATAAAACTTTCGGCTTCATGATCAACGCCCTCGCAATAGCTACTCTTTGTTTTTGACCTCCTGATAACTCGAAAGGATACTGTGACCCTTTGTCTTCAAGATCTAAATTACGCAAAATATCTCTTGCTTCTTTTTCTGCGGTTTCTTTATTTTCTTTAGCCACTAAGGTTGGAGCTAAAGTCAAATTTTCCATGACTGACAGATGCGAAAATAAATTGAAATCCTGAAAAACTACGCCTATCTGAGCATTGATCAATTGATGCTGAGTTGGATCAACTTTTTCACCATCGATCCAAACTTCTCCGGCATCCATTTCCTCTAACCCGCTGATACAACGCAGCAAAGTTGTTTTTCCCCCGCCAGAAGGACCTACGATCGATAAGATTTCACCATCATGAAGGGACAAATTAAAATCTTTCAAGATTTGTTTCTCTTTAAATGCTTTCGCTAAATGTTTGACCTCAAACATTGATCGTCCCTCCTTTATTTGTAATAGTTAAATTTTTTCTCGGTCAGTTTCAGAAAAATAGTGACGACACCGGTCAATAGAAGATAAATAACCGCCACAACCACTAATGGCACTATACTTACTTCTCGCTGCATCGCGATCCTTCCTGCCTTCATGACTTCGCTCAAACCCAATGCGTAAACTAAAGAGGTATCTTTGACTAAAGTAATGATTTCATTTCCTATAGATGGCAAAACAACTTTTACCACCTGAGGGATCACAATTTTGCGAGCCGTCTGAAATCTGGTCAAGCCCAAAACCTGTGCGCCCTCATACTGGCCTTTTGAAATGGACTGGATGCCGCCGCGAAAAATTTCCGCATAGTAAGCTGTATAATTGATAACAAAAGCCAATAAGGCTGCACTAAAACGATCAAACACAATATCAGAATATAAGGGCAAGCCGTAAAAAATAAAAATCATTTGAAGCAATAATGGAGTTCCTCTAATGATCCAAATATAGGCACCAATAGCCGCTCTTAACGGTTTCCATTTAGTAGCAGAACCCAGCCCAACGATCAAACCCAGCGGTAAGCTAAGAATAAGTGTCAAAAAAAATAAGGCTAATGTCGTTTTCGTTCCTTCCAATAATGAAGGAAGAATCTTCATAACTAGATCCATTTTTTCTATCCTCTCTTTTTTTATTAATGGAGCTCTATTTCATTTTTTTAAGCGCTCAAACAGAATACTGAATGATCCGCTGATCAAATAGGACAAAAATTCAAAATTCTTCTCTATTATACATGATTTTTTTGCTAAGCGACACATCCTTTTTTACAGCGACCTTATCCTTTTATCCAAGCCTAACCGCTACATCCTATAAAAAGAAAGCCTGAATACGCTTGCCAAACTTAAAAAAATAAAATCAGTGAGGATCTGCCCCATGATTTTTTTACACTAATTTGTTAAAAAGTTTCGCCTCATAAAGCTGCCTTCAAAAAATTTGATGAAGCTTTTTATCGCAAAATCTCAGAACCGGTAAAATAATAGACTTCTCCAACAGTCAAGAAAAATAACGAGGGTCATTCAAAAAAACATTGACAAGCAGCTGATATTCCCCTACACTCAGTGTAGTTAAATAAATAGGATGAAGCCTCGTTCACGAGGTTAGAGGTCGCGGTCGATCATTAACGTTTGCAGAGTTTGAGAAAGCTGTGAAGCAGACACTAGGGATCATCGCCGAAATGAAGGATAACTCAAAATCCTTTATTGGGCTAAAAGTAAACAGCTTTTAGACTGTCTTAGTTTTTCAGCTAAGTTGCGCTATTTTCCGTATGTTGGATGTTTCGATATATGTCTGCGACCTCTTTTGGGAGGTCGCTTTTTCTTTTTTATTGGAATAGAAAGAAAACAGAAAAATTATTGTTCCGTCATCTTATTCAAACAAACTTTTTTTACTTTGAATAAGGCAAGGTCAGCAAAATTATCCCGTTCACTTAAAAAAGTTATCACGAGGAGAAAATGAAATGGAAAAAAAAATCATTAAAAATCTGTTTATAGCTCTTTTACTTGCATTCTGTTTTACTCTTTTTGCCCCTCAAAGGACTGATGCCGCAGAAAAACAAATTTTCCGGGTAGGGATGGAGGCCGGCTACGCTCCTTTTAACTGGACCCAATCTGATGATTCTAATGGAGCCGTCCCTATCGAGGGTTCTCAAGATTATGCCGGTGGTTATGATGTTGAGATCGCTAAAATCATTGCTAAAAAATTGGGCCGCGAATTAGTGATTGTAAAAACCGAGTGGGATGGTTTGCCTCCAGCACTTACATCCGGCAAAATCGATGCGATCATCGCAGGGATGTCACCTACTGCAGAACGAAAAAAAACAATTGATTTTACAGACATTTATTACACATCCAATCTGGTTATGATCGTAAAAAAAGACGGTGCTTATCAGAAAGCTTCCTCTTTAGCTGACTTTTCCGGCGCCAAGATCACCGCTCAATTAAATACTTTTCACTATTCAGTGATCGACCAGATCTCCGGAGTCAAAAAACAAACGGCCATGGAAAGTTTCCCTGCGATGCGGGTGGCCCTTGAGTCTGGAGTGATCGACGGTTATGTAACAGAACGTCCTGAAGGTCTCACAGCTCAAAAAGTCAATCCTAATTTCAAAATGATCGAATTCAAAAACGGAGCCGGCTTTCAAACGTCCAGTGAAGACACGGCTATAGCCATTGGTCTGCGTAAAGATGAGCCTTTAAAAGATGAGATCAATACGATTTTAGCCACAATTTCAGAAACGAAACGTAAAAATTTGATGACCGCCGCGATCGATGCTCAGCCTGAATCTGATAAAAAAGAAATTTGGGTCCTTAAAATCCTTAAAGAAAACTGGCCGGCCTTTTTACGCGGAGCGGGAGTTACTCTGTTTATTTCGCTGATTGGTACAGTCGTTGGTACATTCATCGGCTTCCTTATCGGGATCATTCGTACGATTCCTATACCTGGAACAAAATTGAAGCGGGGCCTTTTGAAAGTTTGCAATGGCTTCTTCAATATTTATATTGAAGTTTTCCGCGGAACTCCAATGATCGTGCAGGCCATGGTCATCTACTATGGTGCTGCCCAAGCATTTGGACTGGACATCAATCGAATGTTCGCTGCCGTTCTGATCGTTTCGATCAATACCGGCGCATACATGTCGGAAATCGTCCGCGGAGGGATTTATGCCGTTGATAAAGGACAATTTGAAGCGGCTCACGCGATTGGAATGAATCATTTTCAAACGATGCGTAATATCGTTGTTCCGCAAGTCTTCCGAAATATTTTACCTGCTACCGGCAACGAATTTGTGATCAATATCAAAGACACTTCTGTACTAAATGTCATTGCCGTATCCGAACTATTCTTTCAAGGAAAAACAGTGGCCGGAAGTAATTTCCGCTTTTTCGAAACTTTCTTCATTATCTCTATCATATATCTGGTCATGACCTTCACAGTGACACGCATTCTGCGTTATGTCGAACGGAAATTTGATGGTCCGGATTCTTATAGCTTTGCCAATCAAAATCAAGTGATCGATCCTGTAAAAGCAAACAAAAAGTAAAGGAGGCAGAAACATGACCATTATCCAAGTGGAACATTTAAGTAAATTTTATGGACAAAATGAAGTACTCAAAGACATCAACTTTACAATTGAAAAAGGCGAAGTAGTTAGTATCATCGGCTCCTCAGGTTCAGGAAAATCAACCTTATTAAGATGCCTTAATTTACTTGAAAAACCTACCGGCGGCAACATTATTTACAAAAATGAAAATGTTTTGCAGGAAGACTATAACGAATCCAAGTATCGAACTCATCTAGGTATGGTTTTTCAACAATTTAATCTTTTTAGCAATTTAAATGTGTTAAATAACTGTGTTGTCGGTCAAATAAAAGTTTTAGGCCGCTCTCAGGAAGAAGCTACTAAAAAAGCCCTGCAATATCTAAAAGAAGTCGGGATGGATCGCTTCATTGAAGCCAAACCAGCTCAACTTTCAGGTGGACAACAGCAACGAGTGGCTATTGCCCGGGCACTATCGATGGATCCTGACATGCTGCTCTTCGATGAACCGACCTCTGCTTTAGATCCAGAAATGGTTGGAGAAGTTCTGGAAATCATCAAAAAATTGGTTGTTTCCGGTCTGACCATGATTGTCGTGACTCACGAAATGGCCTTTGCGCGCGATGTGTCTTCTCGAGTCATCTTTATGGACAAAGGTGTCATCGCTGAAGAGGGGACGCCGGACCAAATTTTCAACCATCCTCATGAAGATAGAACAAAAGAATTTTTACAAAGGATTCTCGTGAACACAAACTAAAAAGAAACAATTTATGTTTCTTTTTGTGTCAGAAAACTTTAAAAAAATACATCAATAGACCCATTTTCTTTTGAGCCGGTCTATTGATGTATTTTTTTATGGAATAAATCGTAGATTCTCTTTTTAACACACGCTAGTTCATAACTTATAAAAATCAGAATTTAGTGTTACTTTACGGAACCAATCATGCCTTGAACAAATTGTTTTTGCATGACAAAAAATATAGCGGCCGTTGGCAAAGTGGCTATGACAATACCGCACATCATCATGCCATAATCGGGTGTATATGAAGCACCCATAGCAGATAAAATCAAAGGAACTGTCCTTTTTTCTGGTGATTGCAAAGCGACTAAGGGCCACAAATAATTGTTCCAGCTATTCATAAACGTGATGATTGCCGCGGCTGCATAAGTATTTTTTGCTGAAGGTAAATAAACTCTAAAAAAAATAGCTAGTTCGCCTAACCCATCCAACCGGGCGGCTTCGACTAATTCTTTTGGAAACGATTTGATATTTTGCCGAAAAAAGAAAATCAAGAAAGCCGTACATACACTGGGAACGATCACCACAAACATACTATTTATCCCAATAGATCGTAAGGGAGTTCCATTTAGTTGGCTGAACATCCTGTACAAGGGGATCATCAAAGCAGCAAAGGGCACCATCATAGATAATAAAAGAAAATTAAAAATCCGATCTTTGGTCTTACTTTTGAAAATTTCAAAACCATAACCAGCCATTGAAGAAAGAATCAAAGCTAAGACCGTTGTTATTACTGCGATCACCGCTGAGTTGCGAAGAGCTCCGGTAAAATTCAACGAGTTATTAAATAAATTGGTAAAATTTATAGTTAATTGATCCCCAATCATAAGTTTACCGGCAGTAATATCTATGGTTTTGTTGGTCATGCCTAAAACCATCCATACAAATGGAAAAATGGATAGGATCGACATTACTATTAGTAAAAAATACTTTATAAATGATAAAACTTTCCCTTTCATTATTTTTCCCCTCCCACTTTATTTTGAATAATGGTTAAAATAATGATAGCTATAACGATTACAAATGAAACAGCGGCAGCGTACCCAAAATTCGGTGTGAATTTATAGCTCAAATTATAGATATACTGTGATAAAGTCAGAGTAGCATTGGCCGGTCCGCCAAGAGTAATATTTTGAACTTCATCAAATAATTGCAGCGTTCCAATCGTTGAAGTGATGGTTGTAAAAAGAATGATCGGCTTTAAATTAGGGATTGTTACTTTAAAAAATTGTTGTGTCGAGGAAGCTCCATCCATATCAGCGGCTTCATAAATGGAGGGATCGATATTTTGCATTCCTGAAATAAAAAATATCATATTATAGCCTACCCAACGCCAAGTAATAGAAATGATAATTAAAACTTTGGCCCAAATCGGGTGTGTCAGCCACTGAATCGGTGCAGAGATCAAGTTAAGATTTGATAATATTTGATTCACAAACCCATTTGCTGCAAATAAGCTTTTCATCACTAATGAATAGGAAACCAGCGAAGTGATGCACGGTAAAAACATGGCTGTTCTAAAAAAACCTTTAAATTTCATTTTTTTATCATTTAAAATTGCAGAGATTATCAGAGCTAAAAAAAGCATAATTGGCACTTGAATGATCAGATATAAAAAAGTATTAAAAAATGCTTTCCTAAACGTCGTATCCGTCAGCATACGCTGATAGTTGCCCAACCCATTGAAAGACATATTTATTGGTGTCCCTGACTGAAATGATGTGAAAAGCGCTTGGATCATTGGAATAAATACCAATAAAATAATCAGTAACACCGGTAAAATAATAAAACCAGTGCCATTTTTTTTTGTACTAAATTTCCCCTTTTTTATCATGCAGATTCCTCCTATAAATGAGATTGATCCTGTATTTTTTACGAAAGAAAGAATGGTAAAGAAAACTTAACCAGTGATCTCCTTTACCATTCCAAATTTACGTTTTATTGATCAACTGTTCTCTTAATTGGCTATAGAAGATTCAATTTGTGTTTGCGCGTCTTTTAAAACAGTGTCAATATCCGCCCCATCAATAATCTTTTGCGCATATTCTGTCAAAATGGATTCAATCGCATAAGTATGCAAACCATAATTGACACTGGGAACTTCTGCAGACCATTCTGAAAGATCTTTAAAGACCTGCTGGCCACCATAAAATTCACTTTTCGCTTTATAAGCATCTGTACTTGCCGCGGATTTCAATGTGCTGATCAAACCGATTTTATTGGCCAGCGTATCCATCAAATCAGAACTTGTAGCAAAAGTTTGCTTCAAGAAATCTTTTGCAAGCTTGGTATTTCCAACTCCCTTGATCACATACCAGCCGCCGCCGCCAATACTTGAAGCAGGAATAGATTTTGAATTGTCCGCGAGTGTTGGGATCGGCGCGATCGCCCATTTTCCACTTTGATCCGCCGCTCCCATGATCGTACTAGAATACCAGGAACCCGTCGGGGAAGACGCAACATCTCCAGACTGGACCGCGTTCACTCCTCCATCCCAGTCGGAAACCTGTGTCGCTACTCCCGAATTGATCAACTCAGCAAATACTTTCATCCCCTCTTTTAAAGCTTCATTATTAGATACCGTAACTGTTTCACCATCTTTTGCGGTATACCATTCTCCCGCAGACTGCATCATGATCCGAATGAGACCTAAATCACTTGGATTGATTGACAAAAGGGCATGACCAGTCTTGTTTTTTACATCTTTTCCAATCGCGATATATTGGTCCCAAGTAATATTTTGCAAGTCTTTTGCTGTATATCCTGCTTGTTCCAAGTAATCTGTCCGATAAAACAGGCCAGCTACTCCACTATCAAAAGGCACTCCATAAATTTTGCTGCCCACCTTATTAACAGCGAATTTGTAGTCAGAAAAATCGTCTTCATTGACAATATTAGATAAATCAGCGAAAGCGTCTGGATAAGAAGTTAAATATCCCTGAATTCGATAATCCTCAATTAAAACAATATTTGGTAAGCCATCTGTATTCCCTGACGCTAAACTTGTATTTAATTTTTGAACAATATCATCTTGAGACATAGTAACGACTTCCACTTTGACATCCTTATCCTTTTCTTTATAAATCTTCTTTGCTTCCTCTACCGCTTTGATATTAAATGTTTCATCCCAGGCCCAAATAGTTATTTTCTTACTACCAGAGCTATCATTGGATGCAGAACTCCCTCCTCCACAAGCTGCTAACATAACTAAAAGCAAAGATGTTCCAGCAACTATTAAAATCTTTTTTAATCTCTTCATTTTTCTTTCCCTTCCCCTTCTAATTATTTAATGTATCCGACAAGTTTCATAGCACCTTTCAAAATGCATTTCAAAAATATTTCACCTGGTAAATTTTTGGATCCTCTATTTTTTCGTTCATGCGTTTTATTCCTGAAATCACTATAACGTCCGTTGAAAGCGCAGTCAATAAAGCCGTGTCATCTCCAACAAATAATCCCAAAATCAAAAAATAGTCCAAAATCATTTATTTTTTTTTCTGGATAATCCAAACAGTTTAACATAAAATGAAATTTAGAGAGCAAAAAAAGGGGAGCGGTTATGACGGAGAAATTGCAAAAAATATTAATTGTAGATGATGAGCTTGCTATTCGTCAAGGGTTGAAAAATTTTATTGAATGGGAGAAAGAGGGGTTTACGATCGTTGCTGATGTCGGGAATGGAAAAGATGCTCTAAAAGCGATTGAAGAAACTCAGCCCGATTTTATCCTTGCTGATATCGTCATGCCTATAATGGATGGAGTAGAATTGACAAAAATCATTCAAAGTCGATATCCAAATATTCATATGCTCATTCTCAGCAGCTATAGTGATTTTGAATATGTCAAATCAACACTGCAGCATGGTGCCGTTGATTATATATTGAAGCCCACATTGAATCCAAAGGAATTATTGAATAAGCTAAAAGCGATGGTCAGCCAAAAAGAACGGAAGAATAGCTCAAAAAATCAACTGTCTGCATTAAATCAATATCTTTTGGGCTATCAACATACATTTAAAACTGAAAAATCAGCCGAAATTTTCCCTTATAAAAAATTTTTTTTATTAGTTAGCAATTTAAAACTGTATGAAGATCCTGAACAGATACAAAGACAGATCAAGCATGTTCTTCCATCCCAAGATGAGAACTCATCCTATTCTTTTTTTTCTTTAAACAATGCTTTAGTTATTCTGTTGAACTTAGATTTAAAGGAAGCAACCTACACTCAACAACAACTTTGGAAAACAATTTTATCTTTAAAACGGGCAGAACCCAGCGCTTTTTTTATTCAAAGCCACTGTCTTGAATCGCTTGAACAAGTAAAGCAAGCCTATCCCAAATTAGCCGCTCTCAGCTTAGAAAAACGTTTTTATTATAAACAAACTCTGATCATAGAATATGAATGTTTGATCGAAGCTGAAGGGCTGCCGCCTTTTGAAACCAAAAAATACTTGCTGAATTTAACTAATCAAAATTTTGATGAGGCCTTAGATGAGTTACAAACTTTCATCACCAGCGTCTGTTTACGTCCCGTTTTAGAACAGGACCTTAAAAATTTGGCCAATAGCGCACTTTATAATCTATTAGCTGCTGTGGAAGAAATGAATGGAAATAATCAAGAAATATCTCAAACTAAAATGACAAGTTTTAACCAAATCAATAACTGCTCCTACTTAATTGATTTTCCAAATATATTCACAAGGATTATCAAGGATTTAAGGCTGCTGATCGAAAAGTATAGTAAATCAAACAGAATAGATCTGAGTCAAAATTTACTCGCTTATATCAACCTTCACTACGCTGAAAAGCTTACACTGAATGACTTGGCTGACCATTTTCATTTTAATTATAATTATCTGTCAGTTTTTTTCACAACACAAATGAACGAAAACTTTAGCGATTATTTAAATCGAGTACGCATTCAACATGCCTGCCAACTGCTAGAAGACAGCCGGCAAAACATCTCAGAGATCAGTTATGCCGTCGGATACAATGATATCAGTTATTTTTCTAGAGTTTTCAAAAAAATAACGAGTAAAACACCATCCCAATACCGCAGAAAGGCTCTCTTGCGATGAAAAAACTTATAAATAAAATGAGAAAAATTTATCTGCGAAACGAACTTTTTATCCGTATCATGAGTGTCGTTGTTATTAGTATTCTTGGTGTCGCTTCTATTTTGTCACTTACCATTGTCAAAATATCCCAGAAAACTTATGTTCAGGCTTATGTAAAATCTAACAATATCATCCTCAATCAAGTCAGTAATGACTATGAAGAGTTAAACAACAATATCGTTAGTATTTTAACAAATATAGAGAATAGTCAAACAGTGAAAAAATATCTGGCCTCTGCTTATTCTTCTCCAGCAGAGGAAAGCCGAACATTATACGACTTAGAGCTGCAACTAGATGATTCGCAGCTTTTATATAAAAAAATACCCTCAAATATGATTTTGATCGGTCTAAACGGTCAAACCTTTTATCAAAATGATGCGGTAAGAACAAGGTTTCCAGAAGATTTGCTGTCTCTTAAAATCATTCAGCAAGCTAATGAACAATCAAATAGCGTTTTCTATCAATTTATTCAAAGCGGTCCCTCTTCTTATACAAATCATATAAACTCATTGGCAATCGTTAAGGTGCTTAAAGATGATCAGCAGCAAACATACGGTTATGCACTGATCCTGCTGACTGAGAATGTGTTCGCTGATTTTTATAATTCCTTAATTGACGGAAATTTAAACACAGTTTACATAACAAATCAGGATCAATGGATCGTTTCTTCAAATAACAAAAAAATCATTGGTAAAAAAATAAAGTCTGCCACATTCGCAAAAGAAGTTTCTTCTCCCATAGAAGCCACAACACACAAAAATTTATATGGATATGATTTTACAATGACAAGTGTGATCGATGAAAGCCAATTAGTTAAACAAATGGTATTATGGCCCACTATTTTAGCGATTTCGGCTATTGCGATATCATTTATCTCCATCTTTGCTTTTCTCACTATTCGAAAAACTACTGCGCCGATCTATACTCTTATTCAGCGTATTCCTCATATTACTGAAGGGGATTTCAGCAACAAAATTGACATTACTGGAACGAATGAAATAAGACAGCTGGTTTCTGCTTACAATTTCATGTTGGATGGTTTAAATATTTATATTCAACAATTACTAAATGCTCAAAATGAAAAACGTCTATCAGAAATACATGCACTTCAAATGCAGATCCAGCCGCACTTTATCTATAATACACTTACTTCTATAAAATTTTTAATTTGGCAAGGCGACAAAGAAAAGGCCGCAGAAGCTATTGATGCGTTTATTCGTTTGCTTAGGAACACGATCAGTGATGAACAAGGATCCATTACCTTAGCACAAGAACTCTCTAGTGTCATGGATTATGTACTGATCCTGCAAATCCGCTTTGGGGATAACGTAGCTGTAAATCTTCATTCAAACGAGGCTTTAAAGAATGAACTTGTTCCTAAAATGATTGTCCATCCGATCATAGAAAATTCTTTTATCCATGCCTTTCCAAACCATCAAAAGGGAAACATCGAAATATTTGCTCTAAAAAAAGAAGGAATACTGAAGATAGAGATCATTGACAATGGTATCGGTATGCCAGAGACTAACTTAAGCCAGTTAAGCAGTGAAAATTATTCAACTAGAAAAAATCAATTTTCTGGTATTGGATTAAAAAATGTGGACGACCGCCTGAAGCTACTATATGGAAATGAATATGGTATCTCTGTGATCAGCACTATCAACTTGGGAACTACTGTTACTATCCGCTTTCCAACCAAATAATTTTATTTTTAAATTTATTGATCGCATAAATAATGACCCTTCATTATACCCAAATGGTAGCTGGCTCGTTTTTTTTCTTGACTAATCTGGCCAAAACGAGTAGGTTTATTAATAGGAATTAATTTTTTAGGACTCATTTACTGACAAACAAAGCTGATTTTTAAGAATATTTAAAAAAATGCTGTCTGTCGGAATTACTTTGCGAAGGTTTTGAGATTTGACCTTGTGACGATCTTATGAGTAAGGGCAGTAACGATGCTTAAAAGCAGTAACGATGCTTAAAAAAGAAAGTTCGTACAAAAATTATAATGCTGATAGATCCTTTAAACTTGGATCGTAAAATTTATGATTTAGATAAAGCGAACTTTATTCTGAAATAAGATTATCTAAAAGGAGGAATTTATTTTATGTCAATCACATTATCAGTAGAAGAAAGAGCTGTCAGACCACGTTCCATCAAAAACAAACTTAGAAAAGAAGGAAAGATCCCTGCTGTCGTGCATGGTAATCATATCGAAAGCACTCCCATCACTATAGATGAAAAAGAACTCCAAAAAATCTTGCGCGACCATGGACGGAATGCTTTGATCTCCATGACAGTGAAAGGCAATCCTGTTAATGCACTTGTTGCCGAACAACAAGTAGACACTTTTTCTAAAAGATGGAAACACATTGAATTCATCGCTGTAAATATGAATGAAAAAACTGAAGTGGAAGCTGAAATTTCATTGATAAACGAAGCGACAGCTATCGGTGTCAAAGAAGGCGGGATCATTGCCCAATATGTATACCAAGTAAAAGTTTCCGCTACTCCAGACAAGTTGCCTGAATCTGTTGAAGTTGATGTTGCTAAACTTAAAATCGGCGATGTCCTAACGATCGGAAGTCTTTTAAAGAACGCTGATTACGATGTTTTAGGTGATCCGGATGAACCTATCGTAGGCGTTATTGAAGCTCCTGTAGAAGTTGAAGAAGAAAAAGTTGAAGAAGCAGCCCCTACAGAAGAATAAACAAAGTAGAATGAAAATCAGGACCTCTTTTTTTGAAAGAGATTCTGATTTTTTCTATAGCAAAAATGGGTCACTCTGCAAAAAAAGAGCAGAATTGAAAAGAACCGCCAAAGTGGTCGTATCTTACAAGCCCGCCGTATTTTATGCCTGATCTAATAAAAAAGGCTGCAAAATATCTTGCCACATTGCAATTTTTTGAGTTACCGAATAGCGAGCATTTGCCGGACTAGGTGAAGGAACGACCAATAGGTTTTTGACTGGAATACCTATACTATCCAAAAGATCTTTTTGTTTCCATAATTCACTAAAAGCTTTTTGACTGTCTGCCACCACACAACTGATTTTAGTGTGTTCAATAAGGCCTGAAAAATCATTGACTTTTGCAGCTTTGATTTGATCATCCCCGCTGCTGTTTTCGCGAACACAGGAAGCATAAACATCCCATAAAGCAAGGTTATGATGTTGCAATAGTCGTTTTTTCCCGGAATAATCCTGAGGCAGATTTTCTTGAAATAAAACAGCCACTATTTGCCAAAACTGATTGCGCGGATACGCATAATATTCCTGGTCAGCTAAAGAACGTTCTGACGGAAAAGTACCCACGATCAAAATTCTGGAATTTTGATCAAAAATAGGTGAAAAGCCATATTTTCTTTGCTCCATATTGATCATTCACACTCCTATATCTTTCTTTCATTATAACACAAGCGTTCTTCTCCAGATAACTCGTGAATCCTTCACTGTCCTACATTATTTTTTCTACAATTATCTGGAGTGACAGAGATACCTTCCCTCCGGCTGCCTGATCAGATGACCGTAAAAATTTTTATTCCCTATTCATTCCTTGCTATTGGGATAATCCTTCATGTATTTTAGTTAAATTCCATTCCATCATCGAATAATAACTATCTCCAGCTTTCCCTTTTTTTGCTACCGAATCCGTAAATATATTCGTATAGATAGAGAGTCCTGTTTCGTTGGAGATCGTTTCCATACTTCGCTTATCTACACTGGTTTCCACAAATAGGCCAGGTACTTTTGAAGCTTCGATTTGTTCAAGGACTTGAGTCATTTGATCCGGAGTTCCCTGATTTTCTGTGTTGATCTCCCAAATAAACGCTGCCGTCAAACCATAAGCTTTTGAGAAGTACTTAAAAGCTCCCTCACTGGTGACCAACAAAGCTTTTTCTTTAGGGATATCCGCAAATTTGCTCTTGGCCTCTGTATCCAATTTTTTTAATTTAGCTAGATAATTTTCCGCATTATCTTGATAAAATTTCTTATTATCCGGATCTTTTTCAATTAAATGCTCAGCAATGTTCAGAACATAAATGATCCCATTTGAAATATCCAGCCAAGCATGCGGATCTTGTTCAGACTCCTTTCCAGCAGTCGTTAAATGCATGGGCTCTACGCCCTTACTAACAGCAAAATAATCTTCTTTTTCCCGTTTGCCTGCCGTTTCCATCAGTTTGGCAAACCAGCCATTGCCACCCGTTTCCAAATTGAGCCCATTGTAAAAAATGACATCCGATTCAGCTGCTGCTGTTATATCCTCCGGAAGCGGCTCGTACTCATGCGGATCGGTACCGATGGGAACCATATTATGCAAATCAACCTTGTTGCCGCCAACATTTTTGACCATATCTCCCAATATCGAGTTGGTTGTCACAACTTTGATCAGACCTGTATCTGATTTTTCATTTTTTTTTGTTGAGCTCTGACTATTCCCACAGGCCGTCAGTAAAAACAGTGCCGTAAACCATCCGATCCACACCTTAAACTTTTTCATTCTCTTCCACTCTCTCCTTTTTATTAAATACCAGTCCTTGCTTGGGTGAAAAAATAAAGGCGAATATAAAGAATATGGCTGCCGTCAATACAATGGCCGCTCCTGAAGCCAAATTGAAACTATAGCTGAAAAACAAGCCGGCGATCGCACTGACTACCCCAAAACCAGCCGATAAGAAAATCATGACTGATAATCGGTTCGTCAATAGAAAGGCCGTGGCTGCTGGTGTAACCAGCATGGCTACAACAAGAATCGTTCCCACCGTCTGCAGCGAAGTGACCGCAACTAAAGTAAGTAAGAACATCAAAGCATAATGGATCCATTGAACCTTTAATCCATAAGCTTGTGCCATCGTCGGATCAAAAGTACTGACCATCAGTTCTTTATAAA
>JAATEZ010000308.1 GCA_015655485.1 Lactobacillales bacterium
ACTTGATTGAATATAATCTTTCCCATATTGAATTAAATGAAATCAAGCCGCTAGTTATTTTTGTTAACGATGAGAGCTCAAAAAAAATAGGCGGGATCGCAGCGAAAACTCATGGTAATTGGTTAGAGGTCTCATTTTTATGGGTGGATGAAAAATCAAGAGGTCAGAAAATTGGTTCAAAATTACTGGAAGAAGTGGAAACAGAGGCATTAAAAAGAGGATGTAAATATTCATTCCTAAATACTTTTAGTTTTCAAGCAAAGGATTTTTATTTAAAACTGGGCTACAAAGAAGTTTTCACATTAGATGAATATCCGGTAACCAGTAAACGTCATTATTTTGTCAAGCAGCTGGGATAAGCGGGGTGATGCACTTCATATGATCCATCATTTTTTTTTAATAGGGAGTCCAAATCCAGTTTCAACTTGGATTTGGACTCCCTATTTTTAATCGCAAAAAACTAGTGTCTTGACACAAAGAAACGAGAAGTGTATGATAAGTCCATCAATGAGTGTCTTGACACTTTAATTTTGGAGGAAATCATGAAAAAAATCTCAACAAGAAAATTGACGATATCTGCTTTGCTGATCGCTTTGGGTATTTTGATCCCGATGGTCATGCCGCGTATTCAAGTCGGGCCGGCCTCGTTTACATTAGCGAGTCATGTTCCAGTTTTTTTAGCAATGTTTATCTCTCCCGGAGTGGCGATCGCCGTAACTTTAGGAACAACCATAGGCTTTTTTATTTCTACAGGGCCAATTATCGCGATGCGTGCTCTTTCTCACGTTATTTTTGCGGTGATCGGGTCTTTATATCTTCAGAAAAATCCTAAGATCGTTCTAAATAAGTTTAAATTTACCAGCTTTAATATTGTTATCAGTATTATTCACGCTGCTTGTGAAATGCTTGTAGTTACAGGCTTCTTTATGTATGGAAATATGCCGGAAGCTTATTATAGTCAAGGTTATATCTATACCGTCTTTTTATTGATGGGCATCGGCGGCTTTATCCATAGTATGATCGACTACACGATCGCCTACGTTGTCGCTGGCCGATTGAGCAAACACTTTGATATCCCGGTTTATACTAAAGCCAGAGCAGCAGCCTATCAAGAAAGCAAAAAAATAACTGCTTGACCGCATGTTTCAAAAAAAGCTGATCTTGTCTAGGCAAGGTCAGCTTAAAAAGGGGGAACAATTTTAGCGAATCACTAATTCGGTTTCTTTATCAAAGAAGTGGGATTTATTAAGATTAAATGCAAGATCGATGGTTTCGCCTGGACGATAAGTGGAACGAGCATCTACTTTTGAGATAAATTCTGAATCACCATGTTTCGTATAAAGCATGGTTTCAGCACCAAGTAATTCTGATACGACTACTTCAGTTTTAACAACAGTTTCTGGAGCAGCTTCCAATGCGATCGGTTCACTATGGATGTCTTCTGGCCGAATACCAAAAATCAAATCTTTTCCTTCGTAACCCTTTTCGCGTAATACTTTATATTTTCCTTCGGGAATCGTTAATTTGAAATTATGTTCATTAGAAATGATCCCGTCTTTAAGGGTGATATTAAAGAAGTTCATTGCCGGCGAACCCATAAATCCAGCAACAAATATATTGTCAGGTGTATCGTATACTTGCTTTGGCGTTCCGATTTGTTGGATGAAACCGTCTTTCATAATAACGATGCGGTCTGCCATCGTCATAGCTTCTGTCTGATCGTGGGTAACATAAATCGTTGTTGTTTCCAAGCGACGATGCAATTTTGCGATTTCGGCCCGCATAGCTACCCGCAGTTTCGCATCTAAATTTGACAAAGGTTCATCCATAAGAAAGACTTTAGCATCACGAACGATCGCACGGCCTAAAGCAACACGCTGGCGCTGACCACCGGATAAAGCAGCTGGTTTGCGTTTCAAAAAGTCAGTAAGTCCCAAGGTTTCGGCAGCACTGTCTACCCTCTGCTTGATTTCGTCTTTTGGATATTTTCTTAATTTTAATCCAAAGGCCATATTATCAAAAACGGTCATATGCGGATATAAAGCATAGTTCTGGAAAACCATGGCAATATCACGATCTTTAGGGGCTACATCATTCATCAATTTATCAGAAATGAATAATTCACCTTCGGAAATGTCTTCCAAACCTGCGATCATTCTCAATGTAGTAGACTTACCACAACCGGACGGACCAACAAAAACGATAAATTCACGATCTGCGATATCAAGATTAAAATCAGTAACAGAATAAAAGTCATTATTTTCATATTTTTTGTAAATGTGTTTTAAAGCCATTTCTACCATTTAAATCACGCATCCTTTTTTAT
>JAATEZ010000455.1 GCA_015655485.1 Lactobacillales bacterium
TTTCTACTATTTCTTTCACTGCTTATATTATACCACAGTACTAAATAGTACTCAACAATAGAATTGAGAATTTGACAAAAAAAATACCCCTTATCAAGGCTTTCAGCGATTTTTTTGAAATGAAACTGTCAAACTCCCGAGGATTGCACAAAATTAATGTCTATAGGTTGATCTTCTTTGGTAGTAAGTAATTATAATTTATGATAAAGTTATAATATGGGTATACCCAAAGCTAGTAGGAGGCTAATTTTTATGGATTGGTTCATAAGCTTAGATTCGTGGCAGCAGGCGTTGATTGCTACTCTTTTTACATACATAATGACTGCTCTAGGTGCGTCCTTAGTATTTTTTTTTAAAACAATAAGTAAAGATGTTCTGAATCTCATGCTTGGTTTTGCATCGGGTGTAATGATTGCTGCTAGTTTTTGGTCTCTTTTGGATCCGGCAATTGAACAGGCAGAGGCAAACGGAGATATTACTTGGTTAGTAGTAAGTGTTGGCTTTGGCCTGGGAGGCCTTTTTTTATATATAGCCGATAAAACGATCCCACATATGCATTTTGGCCCTAATCATGAGGAAGAAGGAATTCCAAGTCATTTAAGGAGAACAGTTTTATTAGTGTTTTCAATAACCTTGCACAATATTCCTGAAGGATTGGCAGTTGGGGTGGCCTTCGGTGGCGCCTTACAAGCATTGAGTTCCCCAGAGGCTGGAATCATTGCTGCGATTCCTGTTGCTTTAGGGATAGGAATTCAAAATTTTCCTGAGGGTGCTGCAGTATCGATTCCTTTACGTCAAGAAGGATTAAGTCGATGGAAAGCGTTCTTGTACGGGCAAGCTTCAGGAATCGTCGAACCAATCGCCGGTGTTATTGGAGCTATCTTGGTAACTAGAGTCACAATGATACTTCCATATGCGTTAGCGTTTGCTGCAGGAGCCATGATTTATGTTGTTGTCGAAGAGTTGATTCCAGAGGCACAACAAGTGGTGACAAGTAAGCGACATTTTGCTGTATTTGGAGTTATGTTAGGGTTTATTATTATGATGGTTCTTGATGTTGCTCTAAGTTAATTTACTGATATCAAAGCTCGATTAAATGAAGATCAAAAATCTAATTTAAGAAATAGAAGAAATAAAAAATAGAGAGGTTGGATTTATTTGGAATCTTATGACTATATAGTTATTGGTGGTGGCAGTGGTGGAATTGCTTCTGCAAATAGAGCGGGATCTTATCAACAAAAAGTGCTATTGATAGAAGAAAATAAAATCGGTGGAACTTGTGTAAATGTCGGTTGTGTTCCTAAAAAAGTAATGTGGTCTGCAGCCAATATAGGTGAGATCATTCAAGAAAATTCTGAAGACTATGGGTTTGATTTAGAACTGAGAAATTTTGATTTTGAAAAACTTGTTAACAAACGTGAAGAATATATAAATAAGTTACATCAAAGTTATTATAATGGGCTAGATAAAAATCATGTGACTATAAAAAGGGGATCGGCACGATTTGTTGATAAAAATACCATCACTGTTAATGGGGAATTATATACTGCTTCACATATTTTAGTTGCTACAGGTGGTCACCCGGTTTATCCGCAAATATCAGGTTCTGAGTATGGAATCACATCAAATGGGTTCTTTGAGTTAAAAAAATTGCCTCAAAAAGTTATTGTAGTTGGTGCCGGGTACGTGGCAGTAGAATTAGTTGGAATATTGGCTGCTTTAGGTACGGAGACGTCATTGGCCTTTCGGCATAACCTTCCATTAAGAAGATTTGATAAAATGCTCTCAAAAAAAATGTTAGAAATTTATCAGGAAAAAGGGGTTCATCTATATAAGAATGTTACACCTAAGAAATTGGAAAGACTAGACAATGGTCAATTGCAATTATTGTTTGATAACGGGGAAATTTTGGTAGCTGATTGTGTGATTTGGGCAATTGGCAGAGCTCCCAATACTAGTAGATTAAATTTGGAAAAAGCGGGTGTAATTAAAGATAGTAAGGGCTACGTGCTTGCAGACGGTTTTCAAAATACGTCTCAGGATGGTATTTATGCAGTAGGTGATGTAACGGGGAAAGTAGAGTTGACCCCAGTTGCAATTGCAGCTGGTAGATATTTAGCGGATCGCCTTTTTAATAAACAAAAAGAGGCTCATTTGGATTATGAAAATATTCCTACTGTTATTTTTACCCATCCGCCAATTGGGACTATTGGTTTAACAGAAACGGAAGCCATCAGAAAATATGGTCAAGAAAATTTAAAAATCTATTCATCTACATTTACCCCAATGTTTTTCAGTTTGGTTCAACAAAAACAAAAGTGCTCCATGAAGTTGATTTGTGTTGGGGATGATGAAAAAATTGTAGGGCTCCACGGAATTGGTTTAGGAATGGATGAGATGTTGCAAGGATTTGCGGTAGCTATAAAAATGGGCGCGACAAAAAAGGATTTTGATAATACCGTTGCTATCCATCCTACAGGCGCAGAAGAGTTTGTAACAATGAGATAAACAATAAAGCTCTAAATGATACATTGTATTTTCAATAATGAGCATCATTTAGAGTTTGCTTTTTTGGGTCTCTATTAAAAAAATTTATCTTTCTTCTAGAGCAATGTATTTTCTGGAAGGTGCCACACTATCGTAGGCTGGACGAATAATTTTATTTACATTGATCAGTTCTTCCATTCGATGAGCACTCCAACCCACAATTCTAGCAATAGCAAAAATCGGTGTGTATAGCTCCTCAGGGAGACCTAGCATACTGTATACAAAACCACTGTAAAAATCAACATTCGCACTTACACCTTTATAAATTTTTCTTTCTTGTGCGATCGCTTTAGGTGCTAATTCTTCTACCAGTTCATATAATTCAAAATCTTTGTTGTAGCCTTTATCATGAGCTAGTCGATCTACGAATTTTTTAAAAATATCGGCTCGAGGATCAGATATGGAGTAAACAGCATGTCCCATCCCGTAGATTAAGCCTTTGTGATCAAAAGCTTCTTTTCTTAGTAGTTTGATAAGATAATCAGTTACTGCTTTTTTATCAGCAATGTCTGTGACATTTTTCTTTAAGTCAGCAAACATTTTTGTTACCTTAATATTGGCGCCACCATGTTTAGGTCCCTTTAAAGAACCCAAAGCTGCAGCAATCGCAGAATAGGTATCTGTTCCAGAGGAAGTAACAACGTGTGTTGTAAAAGTTGAATTGTTCCCACCGCCGTGCTCCATATGCAGAACCAAGGCTAAATCTAATACTTTTGCTTCAATATCTGTGTATTGTTTGTTTGGACGAAGCATACGTAAGAGGTTTTCAGCTGTAGATAGTTTTGCATTAGGATAATGAATATACATACTTTTATTTTTTTCATAATGGTTATAAGAATGAAAAGCGTAAACTGCCAACATTGGGAAAACACTGATCAACATCAAAGATTGGCTGAGGACATTAGGTAAAGAAATATCTTCAGCCTTTTTGTCATAAGATGCCAAGGTCAAAATACTGCGTGATAAAACATTCATGATATCTTTCGAAGGAGCTTTCATTACTACATCTCGGACAAAGTTAGTTGGCAATGTTCTTTTACTGGCTAGTAATTCTTTGAAACCATTTAGTTGTTTTCTGGTAGGGAGCTCACCAAAAAGTAACAGATAAGCAACTTCTTCGAAACCAAATCGATCATTTTCAATATATCCGTTTACTATATCTTTGATATTAATACCTCGATAGTACAGGACACCTTCACAAGGTTCAGACTTTCCATTGATCATTTTGTGGGACTGAATATCTGAAATATTTGTTAATCCAGCAAGGACTCCTTTTCCATTTACATCTCGAAGTCCTTTTTTTACATTAAATTTATCATATAGTTCAGGATCAATAACAGTATTTTTTTTGCATAAAGATGCCAGTGTTTCTACTTCAGGAGTAATGTTAGAAGGGTTATTTGACATTTATTTGACCTCACTTTCATAGATAAGACGATACTACTATTACATTTTTCTGATATGTTTATAAGGATTTTACCATAAAAAATGTTTTTAATATAATAGAATAAATTTCAAACAATTGATAGTTTAAAAAAAAGTATTTATCACTGGCATACTTAATTTATATACCCAAATAAATACTTTTCATCGTTAATTTTTTCTTAATAAAATTGTTTCGGTGATGTCATAGATAGTTTTAGCAGAATTTAACTCATTATCCGGTAAATCAGCTATTTCTTTGAGAGCTTTCTCAGTATATTTTTTTGCTAATTTTTGAGATTTCTTAACTCCATCATATTTATGAACTAATAGATAGATTTTGGAAACATCTTCTGCTGTCATTTTATTTTTTTTCTTTAAAATAGGTAAAAAAGATTCAGGTTGTTTTTGAAGAGCATATAGTAAAGGCAAACTATAAACTCCTTGACGAACATCTTCTAGAACAGGTTTTCCCAGAGTATTTTCCTCTTGAGAATAGTCTAAAATATCATCAATGATTTGAAAAGCTATACCAATTGAGACTCCAATGTTTCTGCATTTATTGGAAAATGTATCTGAACAGCCGCTTTCAAAAGCGCCTATAAAGCAACTCAAACCGAATAATTCGGCTGTTTTTCCCGAGACATTTTGAATATAATCAGAAATAGTTAAGTTTAAATTATAACGCTGATCCATTTGTCCAAGTTCACCAGAAAGGATTTTTTCCATACTTCTGGAATTTAATTGAATACTTTTTAAAGAAGAGGTGTAATCAGATAATAATTTAAAACAAACAACAAATAAATAGTCACCAGCGTAAACTGCTATATCTTTACCAAATTGAGACTGGATCGTTGGCAAATTCCGACGAGTCAGTGCTTCATCAACAATATCGTCATGAATTAAGGTAGCTGTATGCAAAGTTTCAATTGCTGCAGCAAGAGCAATCCTTTTTTCTTCATTTTGTTCAGGACCAAATTGAGAAAAAAGAATTTGATAGGCAGGTCGAAGCATCTTTCCCCCAGAATGAACCATTTTTAGAATAGCAACTTGAACTTTTTTGTTAGAGAGTTTTATGGACTCTTCAATTAAAGTCTCTGTTTTAGTCAATTCCTTTTCTAAGGAGGGATAATTTTTCCACATAGGGTGAATTTCCATAATTGAAAACTCCTTTATTTTTTCTTACTTCCATTTTGATCAAAGTGTAATTGTTTGAGTGTAGTAACGTGATCAAGCAAATAATTTGCTGCGATTCCAATAGCGATTCCGGATAAAATGCCCATAACAGAGAGTACTGGGAGATAAAGCATAACACTCCATGTTGAGGCCATCCAACTTGCCACTATCAATTGACCAACATTATGTAAAAATCCTCCTGTTGCACTGATCCCAATAAAACTTATTCTTTTTGGCCCCAATTTTTTTACTACGATCATACCTAAAAAACTGAGCATTGCTCCAGCAAAGCTGTATAAAAAAGTAGAAATTGTTCCACCTAATAATGTTGTTAAGAAAAGTCTTAACAAGACTAAAAGCAATGTTTCTTTTTTTGATAAAGTGAATAATGCAATAACAGTAATCAAATTAGCAAGACCAATTTTTGCTCCAGGAGCAAAAGAGAAAAAAGATGGGATCATATTCTCAATTAGGCCTAAAACAACACCTTGAGCAACAAGTAAGGATATATAAATCAATTTTTTACTGTTCATTTAGTTTTCTCCCATAGCCATTTTAATAAATCATCCCACCGGGCTGGTTTTTATCGGAGGAAATTATTTCAATGGAGAGTTTATGCGGTAGGCAAACAATGGTATCGCCAGCGTTTGAAATCCACCCCATTCTAACACATAACTGATCTGTGCAGTCAGCGTCACTAATACGTATTTTATTTCCCTTAACAATGATCAAGTTATACTCACCATCAGAGTTTTTATAGCGATAACTAAGTTTCTGTGCCGGGTCGTTCAAAGTGAAGCTTTTTATTTTTTCCCCATTAACAGAAATGATGGCGGTATTGACAGTTTCAGTATGAGAAAGTTGATTTTGGTTAATGGTAAAAAGAATAAGAGGTAAAAAAGAACAGATGAACAAAGTTATAATAAGGATAAAATCCCAAGGTTTCAAATATCTTTTTAGATTTCGGAGTTTTTCCATTTTGCTCAGCTCTCTTCTAGTAAACTCTAAAAATAAAGCTCTAGCAGGTTTGAATAACCACTAGAGCTTCATTTTTATGAAGACCCTTTTTTTTCTTGAAATTAAAAAAGCGTCAAGTGTGATCTTTACGAATCTTTCCGGTATAAGGCTTTAGGTTTACCATACCACCAATTGCCAAGAACTTTTTGGACCCAAGGAATCACCCAACGGTCTAAACCTACAGCTCTTCCAGAACCATTCATTAATGCAATAGCAACAAAAACAAACCAAATATTGACCCAGTAAAACATACCAGAAAGACTAAAAGCAACAACTAATGCAATAGTAGCGGCATTACAAAGCCATGTAAACAAACCAGCAATAATTGCCAAAGCCAATAGGATTTCAAAGATTGTCATAAATTTTTGGAAGAATAGAGCTACTTCTTTATTGGGAATGAAAAATTCCATAATAGAAGAAAACCATTTAGGCATTTTTTCAAAAATAAGCATAGGAGTTTCCCCATAAGCATAACTTAAACCAAAATGAGCCGCGGCTTCAGTAGCTTGTCCACTAGTTGCAGCATCAGTAACAGCTCCAGTTGCCGCTGTTGTAGCCTCTGCAGCAGCAGATCCGGCAGTTGCTGCTGCTTCTTGCAGCCAGGGGAAGGGAAAGACTATGGTATTTGTAAACCAGGAACCTGTTCCAAACCAAGTACTCGGTTTGAAAGTTTGACCATCACCAATAACTTTTTTCATGGCTTCAACGAACCATACCGTACCGTAGAATACCCGTAAAGGTACCGACCAGAGAACATTGCCATAACGAGAGCTATGCCCTCGAGTCACATTTCGATCGTCTTTGATATGAAAAAATTCATGCATCAGATATTGGAACATATAATATCCAGAACGAATATCGAAGAAGTATTTCAAATTCACAATGTGTTTCATTATGATTGCAAGAAATCCGCTTAAATGGATTTTATCAAAGAGACAGGCAACTCCATATTTTGATCCTATAGAGACCATAAATCCTTGATAATTTCCATGAAATGATTGTTTTGGAGTATTATAAATATCAGCAATAATATTTGCCGCCGCTGTGTGTCCTGTTTGTTCAGCAGCTTGTACTATTTGAGGAGTAGCTTCATTTTTTTCTTCTTCATAGTATACTAGATCGCCTATAACATAAATATGCTCATTTTCATGCCCCTTTGCTTCCATAAATTCATTGGCACAGAGCCTCTTGTTTCGTCCTGTTTCAAGTTCAAATTCATCCGCGTCGCTGGTTCCTTCAACACCAGCAGTCCAAATTAAAGTGTGGGTAGGAATAGTTTCGCCAGATTTTAAACAAATGTGATCAGTATCAACTTCGACTATAGGTGAGTTCTTCAAAAGCTGGATATTTTTCTTTGCCATGAATCTTTCTGCTTTTGCTGCGTCATTGCGATCTAACATATTTAAAATTGTTGGAGCAGCTTCGACAACAATTAAAGAAATTTCATCCGTTGAAATTTTATTATCTTTTGCAAGGCGTTTTTTCCATTCCATCAACTCACCAGCCATTTCGATCCCGGTGAATCCTGAACCACAAACAACAAAAGTAAGCATAGCTTTGCGTAATTTATCATCGGGTTCAATAGCAGCTTTGGCAACAGTCGATTGAATATGCTCTCTTAATTTTATAGAGTCGCTCATTGACCACAAAGTAAAACCGTGTTCTTTAACTCCAGGTGTACCAAAGTCGTTTGGCTCGCCACCCATTCCAATAACTACATAGTCGTAAGGATAGCGTCCATTTTTAGTCATTACGACTTTGTTTTTTTTATCTATACTAGTGACAGTATCCGTAACTAAAGCTACATTTTTTCTCCGACAAAAAAGATGTTGTAAATCATATTGGACAGCTTCTGGCTCCACCCTGCCACCAGCAACTTCATGTAATTCTGTCATCATTGTGTGATAGGAATGTCGATCTATCAAGGTGATGGTCACATCAGTTTCTTTTTTTAATTTTTTTGAAAGTTTTTTTGCTGCTGCGACCCCTGCATACCCGGCTCCTAATACTACGATGTTTTTCTTAGTCATCGTTTATTTCTCTCCCTCTGTTAGTATTTCAAATAATCTTAAAATGAATAAAGGCACAATTCATGATTATTATAAAGCTATTTTCTGAGTTTGTCTAATTAGAATCTTTCTTATTTTCTTTTTATTATTTAAAAATGTCAAAACTTATTTGTAAAAACAGAAAAATTGTGAAAAAAGTCACTTAAAATCTTGATTGAGAATGGATTCTAGGTTAAAATACAAGTTGGAAAGAAGTTTTTTGATTGAACTTTTTCACAAAAATCATAAAAAAAGGTGGGAAAAGAAATGAAAATGAAAAAATTGGTTACGGGGTTTACTTTACTGGCTTTTTCTGTTTTAGTTTTAACGGCTTGCGGCGGAAACAACAGCACCAAAACAAGTGATTCTAGCTCAACGGCTGCTTCATCTGTTGCATCTTCGTCTTCTGAGGCTAAAAAAACAGCAGGAGCAGATTTGCAAGATGGTACCTATACGTTGGAAGAAAAAAATTTCGATGAAAATGGGTGGAAGGTAACGTTCTCTATTACAGTAGCTGATGGAAAAATAACGAAATCGACTTATGACTATCTTAACGCTGATGGAGAGAAAAAATCTGAAGATGCTGATTATCAAAAACAAATGAAGGCAAAATCAGGCGTGGGCCCAGCAGACTATATTCCAGAACTAAACCAAAGTTTGATTGATTCTCAAACAGCAGATGGTGTAGAAGTGGTCACAGGGGCTACCCATTCTTCAGAATCGTTTAAAAATTATGCGCAACAATTGATTCAAGCAGCTCAAGCAGGCAATACCGCTGTGATTGAAATTGATAATGGAGCAGATTTAAAAGATGGAACTTACACATTGGATGAAAAAAATGATTCTAATGGATATCACGTAACTTTCTCAATAACGGTAGCTGGCGGAAAAATAACAGAGTCGAAATTTGATAATGTTAATGCTGCTGGAGAATCTAAAGCGGATGATGCCGACTATAATAAAAATATGAAAGCAAAATCAGGGATTGGACCTAAGGAATATCTTGCTAAATTTAATGAAGAGTTAGTTTCAAAGGGAGATCCTTCTGAAATTGATGTCGTGACTGGCGCAACACATTCCTTCCATACTTTTCAAACGTATGCTGAGCAATTGATCAACGCTGCTGAAAAAGGAAATACAGCTACTATTACAGTAGATAATATTGTGACTGAGTAATTTAAGTGGATTATCTAATTAAAAGCAAGCCTTGGAGGAAACTGAGGCTTGTTTTTTTCAAAGTACAGAAAGGAGAAAAATGACATTATCTGTTTTTTTTAAATTAGTAGAGATTCAAACGAAATTAGCTAGTATTTTCCCGTTTATTATAGGAGTTTTATTTTCAATTTATTATTTTCATCGAATCAATTGGTTTCTGACGATTATTTTTTTTGCAGCATTGTTTGTTTTTGACATGACTACGACAGCTATAAACAATTATATGGATTATCATAAAGCTAAGGATGAAATGTATAAAAACGAGGTAAATATCGTTGGACAAGCGGGACTTTCAGATAAACTAGTTAGAAATTTGATTATTGGAATGTTGGCTTTTGTAGGACTTGTTGGCGGTTATTTAGTCTATTGCACTGGATGGCTAATACTGATTATGGGAGGAATTTGCTGTTTCATTGGTATTTTTTATACATTTGGTCCCATTCCATTGTCCAGAATGCCCTTAGGAGAAGCTTTCAGTGGTTTGACTATGGGATTGGGGATTTTTTTGATCACTATTTTTGTTAATGGTTTTGAGAGTGATTTTTTAACTTTGACTTTTAAAAATTGGCGAGTATATTTTTCAGCTGATTTAAAATCATTGATTGTAGTAGTTTGGGCTTCTTTGCCAATGGTTTTCACTATAGCTAACATCATGTTAGCTAACAATTTATGTGATTTGGATGAAGATGTGAAAAATCACCGCTATACTTTGCCATTCTACATTGGGAAAAGCAACGGTATAGCTTTATTTGATTTTTTGATGTTCAGCTGTTATGGAGTGATTGTCATTGGTATTTTCTTCAATATTTACCATTGGGCTATGCTAGTTGTCTTTTTTAGTTTACCATTTATTCTAAACAATGTGCGCGCCTTCAACAAAAAGCAAGTAAAGGCTGACACATTTGCTATATCAATAAAAAATTTAGTGCTGTTTAATACTAGTCAAATTGTTGGGTTATTATTGAGCTTGTTATTGGTGCGGTGAAAAGGTCGGGCTGATATTTTCCTGACCCTTTTCTATGGGAAAAACTAATAGATTTTTTTGAGGCTGATTTCTCCAGAAGAAAGAGAAATTTTTTCCTGGTTTTCTAAAAGAACGATCAATTCTCCTTTGTTTCCAATATCAATAGCCTGACCAGTTTGTTCATGGTCATGATAAGTAAAAGAGACTTCTTTACCGATGACAAAAGAACGTTTCCGATATTCCTCTAGATAATGTTTTTCAGGTAACTCTTGTAGAAGCTGATAGAACTGGTTTAAAATTTCTCCAATCAATTGATTACGCGAGCATGTAGGTTCTTGGGTAGAGAAAATTGAACCTGCTTTTTTCTTGATTGAATTTGGAAATGAATCTTGTGGGATAGAAAAATTGATGCCGATTCCAATAATAATTGATGAAATAGTATTAGTTTCAAAATCTGATAAAGCCTCAGAAAGGATACCACATACCTTTTTATCGTTTATGTAAAGATCATTCACCCATTTTACTGAAACAGGGATCTGAGTAATCTTTTCAATCGCATGTGATATAGCTACTGCAGTTATAAGGGTATATTGAGTTGGTTCTATTAAATTAGGATCAGGATGAAGCAAAAAACTGAAGTAAATTCCTTTTTCATCAGCTGCAAAAAAATCTCTACCAAACCTCCCTTTGGTTGCGGTTTGTTTATTCGTTACAAGTACAGTATTATCAGCTGCTCCTCTAATAGCCGCCAGTTTTAATACTTTATTGGTTGAATCAACTTCTTTGGTCACTTGGATTGTTAATTTTGGTGTTGTTTTTTTTAGATAATAAACGATTCCTTCCTTTGAAAGTATGTCATCAGGGATATACAGGTATCCCTTATTTGTGCTACTGATTATTTGGTGCCCTTCTTTTTTTAGTTGATTTACTGCTTTCCAGATTGCTGTACGAGAAACTTGAAGCTTTTTAGCCATTTCTTCTCCAGAGATGTAAGCTGGAGCTTTGTTTAATAGGATTTCCAGTACGTAGTTTTTTGTGGTCATAAGCATCTCCTGATTTTTTCTTTATTTTAGTCAAAAACAACAAGCGTTGTCAACTGTTCAATAAAAATTCATAATAATTCAGTCTTTAGTTGGATAAAAATCGGGTGAATTTCTGCTATATTAAGTGAATAAAATGGAAAGGATATGAGGAGAGAAATCTAATGGAAAAAAAA
>JAATEZ010000389.1 GCA_015655485.1 Lactobacillales bacterium
GACCTTCAATGAAATCAATAATCAGGCAGATGGACAACATGCATTGCATGTTTGGACTAATTCTGCGATCCAATTTACCAGAGAAGAAGAAAAAAATAAAGAAGAGATCATCTATCAAGCCGGTCTTAACGAATTGATCGCCAGTGCGAAAGTAGTCAAGCTGGGCCATGAAATAAATCCTGATTTTCAAATCGGCTGTATGATGGCTTATGTGCCGATCTATCCTTATTCGTGTGCACCAGCTGACATGATGGCTTCGGTAAAAGTGATGGAACGCCGCTTTTTCTATAGCGATATCCATGCACGCGGAGTGATCCCCGGCTATGCCTTGAACTATTGGAAAAAACAAGGGTATGCGATCGCTTATTCTGCTGAAGAACTTCAAGCCTTAGCAGAAGGTACGGTGGATTTTATCGGTTTTAGTTATTATATGTCCGGCACCGTTACTACGTTAGACGGACTCAAAGGTGAAAAAATTTCAGATTTTCCGCAAGCAAAAATCACAAATAATCCTTATATTCAAACGAGTGACTGGGGTTGGCCAATCGATCCAGTGGGGCTGCGCTATACGCTGAATATCGTTTATGAGCGTTATAACCTGCCTTTATTTATTGTAGAAAATGGATTTGGCGCTTACGATCAGGTAGAGACAGATGGCTCTATTCAAGATCAGTATCGCATTGATTATTTGCAAAAACATATCGAACAGATGGAATTGGCGTTAAATGAAGATGGCGTAAAGGTGATCGGCTACACGCCATGGGGGATCATTGACATCGTCAGCTTTGGTTCTGGAGAAATGGAAAAACGCTATGGTTTGATTTATGTAGATAAGGATAATCAGGGAAACGGAACTTTATCACGCAGCAAAAAAGCTTCTTTTGATTGGTATAAAGATTGGATCAGACTCAGCTTGGAATAAAGATCGATTTAAAAAAGCCCAATTAAAAGAAAAGAGGGGAAAAGTTGGAAGCTAGACGGATTGAAATGCTGCTAGGAGAAATGACACTTGCAGAAAAGATTGGTCAATTAGTTCAGTTGACGCCTGATTTTTTTGAAAAAATTGGAACAGGAGAGATCACAGGACCGCTTAGTGAGCTAAATCTGAGTGAAGAAGAAATTTATGCTGTCGGATCAGTTTTAGGCACCCATACGGGAGCTCAAGTGAAACAGATCCAAGAAAACTATTTGCAAAAAAACAGACTAGGAATTCCGCTGATGTTTATGGCGGATGTCATCCATGGGTATGAAACGATTTTTCCTATTCCTTTAGCCTTAGCCAGCTCATGGGATCCAAAACTTATTCAAGAAATGGCTTCACTTTCAGCTGAAGAGAGTGTAAATGCAGGGATCCAAGTGACTTTTTCGCCAATGGCTGATTTGGTTCAAGATGCACGCTGGGGTCGCGTTTTAGAAAGTAATGGAGAAGATCTTTATTTGAGCAGTCTGCTGACAGCTGCCTATGTTAGAGGATATCAAGGAGATGGAAACTTAAGGGCTAATAAAAATAAGCTAGCTTCTTGTATCAAGCATTTTATCGGCTATGGCAAAGCGGAAGCAGGCCGCGACTATAATACGGTGGATCTCTCTACTATCTCCCTTTATCAAAATTATTTGCCCGCTTTTCAAGCTGCGCTGGAAGCTGGTGCAAAATTAGTCATGACTTCTTTTAATTTGATCCATGGGATTCCTGCTACGGGAAATCATTGGTTGATGAGAGAGGTTTTACGCGGAAAGTTAAATTTTGAAGGCGTTTTGATTTCCGACTGGGCGGCTGTTGCCGAGTTGATAACGCATGGTGTTGCTCTAAATAAAAAAGCAGCAGCTGAAAAGGCAATAAAAGCTGGTGTTGATATCGATATGATGACTAATTGCTATCAAAAATCTCTTGCCGAATTGATCAAGGAGGAGACGATCCAATGAGCATACTGGATGAAGCAGTTCTGCGTGTGCTGAAATTAAAAAATGATTTAGGCCTGTTTGAGGATCCCTTGCGCGGAGCAATGACTGATTTGATAGAGGATAAAACTTTTATCAATTCTGCTGCTCAAAGAATCGCGGCAGAATCGATGGTGTTGCTTAAAAATAATGAAATCTTGCCGCTTGCGTCTGATAATTCTGTGGCATTACTGGGTCCTAAGGCCTTTTCAAAAGATGTGCTGGGAGCATGGTTTTGTGTCGGCGAACAAGAGAAAGTTGTGACTTTGGCGGATAGTCTGGCCGCTCATTTGCCTGGTTTGACGACAGTCAAATCAGAGGCCATCGATTATTTTTCACAGGAAGAGATAGCGGAGATGCAGAAAACTGCAAAAGAGGCTGAATCAGTCATTCTTGCTCTAGGTGAATCGTCGGAGGAAAGCGGCGAAGCTGCCAGCAAAGCAACGATCCGGCTATCAAGAGCCCAAGAATGTTTGCTCCAAGAAATTTATGAAGTCAATGAGAATATTATTGTCGTACTGTTCAATGGACGACCAATAGATCTGACTCAAGTAGAACCTTATGCAAAGGCTATTTTAGAAGTCTGGTTTCCAGGAACTCGTTCAGGGCAGGCCATAAGTGATATTCTAATGGGGATCAAGAGTCCAACTGGAAGACTTCCGATCAGCTTTCCTAGAACTTCGGGTCAAGTCCCGCTCTATTACAACCATTTGTCTACAGGGCGTCCTCTAAATGAATGGAATAAAGATGAAAAATATATTTCAAAATATTTGGACGTGGCCAATGAGCCGCTTTATCCCTTTGGTTTTGGTTTGAGCTATACCTCTTTTGAAATCAAACAAATTGTTGCCTCTGATTCAATTATTGGACCGGACAAAGGGATTGATTTCTTTGTCACTGTCAAAAATATTGGTGTAAGAGCTGGAAGAGAACTGATCCAACTTTATATCCATGATGAAGTTGCAGAAGTGGCCCGGCCGGTCAAAGAATTAAAAACTTTTGTCACTGTCAACCTGGAAGCAGGAGAGGAACAAACGGTAAAGCTGACCTTATCCGAATCCCAGTTACGTTATATTCATCCAGACTTGACTGACCGAAGCGATGCGGGGACTTTTATAATTTTTATCGGGACGGATAGCAAGGCACCCAAAACAGCTAGTATAAAATTAATAAAGTAAAAAATCCATTATGATAACGCTTGCAAATTAACCTTTAAAGTGATAAACTACAAATAAATAAAAACGTTTTTATAA
>JAATEZ010000317.1 GCA_015655485.1 Lactobacillales bacterium
GGCACGTGCGATCGCGATCCGCTGTTTTTGTCCTCCCGAAAGCTTCACACCGCGCTCACCGACTTGTGTATTCAGCTTATCAGGAAATTCAGCCACAAAATTTTTGGCGTAAGCAAGCTCTAACCCATGCCAAAGTTCTTCTTCTGATAACTTTCGGTCTAAGCCGTATTGTAAATTTTCTCGGATCGTTCCGGCAAAAACCGCGCTGTCTTGCGAGACAAAACCGATTTGCTCGCGCCATGAATCAAGACGAACAGAAGCTAAAGAAGTAGGACCAACTTTGATTTGACCATCTTTAGGTTGATAAAATCGTTCCAAAAGAGCAAAAATAGTGGATTTTCCACCGCCGGACGGCCCGGCAAAGGCAACCACTGTATTCGGTTTGGCGGTAAAAGAAATATTTTTCAAAATATGGCGGCTTTCATCATACCCAAAATCGATCCCTTTTACTTCGATCGCGTGTCCGGTCACATCTATTAATGCTCCCGCTTCAAAATCTTCCGTTTCCGTTTCTAAAATTTCTGAGATTCTTTCAGTCGCCCCAATCGCTTTTTGGACTTGTGAGAAGAAGGTCGCAAATGTGGCCGCTGGCGTAATGATATTAAAAAGATAAAGCAGAAAAGCTACAAGAGTCCCGCTGGTCAATGTTCCTGCTTGTACCCGCACTGCACCATAACCGAGGATCCCGACAAATAATCCGAGCATCGCTGTCATCATGATCGGCTGCAGCAGTGCTTCTATTTTTGCATCTTTGATCCCCACAGTATAAAGTCTCTGGATAAATGTTTTTCCTTGTTCATTTTCTGTTTTCTCGCCATTTGAAGCTTTGATCAGGCGGATCTCCGAGAGTTTTTCACTTACATTCGCATTAAAATCGGCTGTTGCGGCTTGAACTAATCGGCCTAATTTCATCATCACTCGTCCGATTGGGATCATGATGATCGCTACAACTGGAACAACGGTGAACATCAACGCGGCCATTTTCCAGTCCATGATAAACAAGATGATAAGTGAACCGACCAGCTGAATGATTCCGGTCACAAAATTTGGAAATTGTTGAGCCACTAAATCTTTAATGACTGTAGTATCGTTTACAAGGCGCGAACTCGTTTCACCGCTCTTGTGATCATCATAATAGCTGACTGACAACTTCAGCATATGACTCCAAAGTTTTTCACGCAAATTCGCAACTGCCTTTTCACCAGCATAACGCAAAATGAAACCGCCTAAAGCACCAAAAGCCAGTTGAGCAATAAAGGCTAAAGCCAGCGTCACCAGCATGGCAGGATCAATTTTAGCCAGCTTGGAAGTATCGATCAGTCCTTTAGTCAGCTGCGGCACGATCAATGAAGCGCCTGTTGTGATCAAACTCAGGAAAAGTCCCAAGATAAAGACATATTTATTTGGACTCACACTCAGGATCAGCTTGATAAAATCCTTTAAACCATATTTACTCTCTTTGCTCTTTTTTGGAGCATCGTACATTTCCGCTCTGTCCATAATCATTTTCTCCTTGATTAAACTTTGTTATTGCAAATAAACTTACTCTAATTAAAAAATCATCACAATTAAAGCTGTGTTTTGTTTTCATATTTTTTTCCTGCGCCGCAGATTTAATTTCACTCTTCATCTTTGCCGTTAAAATGGTCATGGCGCGAATCAAAATCACGTGGATTAAAACCGCCAAAACCAGGAAAGCTGTCACGGCTGAAGCCTTTAAACTGGCTATTTCCACGACTATTGAAGTCTCCGCGTTCTCTGTGTCCCCGGCCATGATGATCTGCAAAACCAAACTCTCGCCTCATTTCTTCTCTCATTTCTTCTCTTTTTTGGTGAAGCTCTTGAGCTGTCAGATCTTCAAAATCACGTCCTTGAAACTCTTTTGCAAACTGTTGCCGATATTTTTGCATGGCTTCCAGAACTGCAAATGGATCATGCGGTACATTCATTGATGCACGAAAATCCGTTCGCCAACCAGCAACTGTTTTGTTTAATAACTGATCTAATTGTTTTTGTTCTTCATCAGACAAACCAAGGAAAAACTCTTCAGAAAAGTCTTTTTCGGTACTGGCAGAACCAGTTTTAGATTTTCCTGCTTCCGTAATAAAAACTTGTTTGATCCGCTTATCGCGTTCATCCTCCCGTCGCTCTATATCCCCGCGTCTTTCTAATTTTTTCAAGACTTCCGCAAGCGAACTGGGACGAACATCTAAAATTTCCATCAAAATCCCTTGCGTCAATCCGTCTTCTTCTGCCAGAATATCTAATACGCGCTGCTGCGCCGGAGCCTTTTTACTATGTTGAGGTCTGTCGATCAAGTATCGGCCGGCACTGCCTATACCAGCTAATTTTTTTAGTAACTCTTTGGCGGATCTGCTCATATAAATTCCTTCTTTCTATGAATGTCATGAAAATACCTCACTCATTGAACTTCAAAAAAATTGTTTTGGTACCTAACATTTATTAACATTGCCAGTATACTTCGGTACCAAACTATTGTCAATCTTTTAACATTTTTTTTATTAAAATCAGTCTGAAGTAGGAGAAAGCTGGCAGAATATTTTTTATCTGGTGCAGCTGATATTTATGTTCGTTTAGATTAAAGGAAAAAATCCATTGTCTCAATAAATGGAATTTTAAAATACATAATGATCAAAAAAATAATTCATTTTTTTAAGGCTGATTCTTTGCAGGATCAATAAGAATTTCCATAAAAAATAAGGCTGGCCTATTAATCAGTTCTGATTAACGGGTCAACCTTAATTAAAAAATAAACGGCGGAAAAAAACAAATAGATCTATGCACAGTTTCCAGCCAACAAGTAAAATTTAAAAACGATCATTCATCTTCAGATTCATCATCAAATTCATCTAAATCAGTATCAGTATCATCAATAATGGTCAAATCTTCTTCTACACCTTCGGGAATCTCTTCTTCATCATCGGTGATGTCATTCGCGCCAATTTCAGACAAATCACTATTATAGGCGGCGATCTCTACCGTTTCATCTTCTTCATCGTCATCATAGTCATCGTCATCATCATCGTCCAGATCAGTATCTTCAGGATCATCATCGTTATAATCAATGACATCATCATCATTGCTGTCCAGAAAAGCATTCACCTTTTTGCGTTTTTTGCGTCGCGGAGTATCTTCATCTTCATCACCCGTTTGGCTGACTTCTTCATCAATAGATTCGAAAGGATACCAAGAACGCAGTCCCCAACGGTTTTCTCCTAGTGAAATAAAACTCCCGTCAATATTCAAATCAGTATAGAACTGGGGTAATATTTCACGAATATCCTTATCCGCTTTGTTTAAATAATTTTGAATTTTATTAACAAGATCCGAAAAATCCATTACATCCCCATGCTCTTCTAAAATCGCATGAGCGACTTCGATCATTGACAGCTCTTCTTTATTGGCACCTTTAAATGCTTTTACTTCCAAGTGGCACACGTCCTTTCACAGTCTACTCTTTATCATACAATACTCACTTAGCAAAATGCAATTGCTCTATAAAAAAAAGTTGAAAAATTATGCTGTGAACGCAATTTGCAAGTGGTAATCCCCCATTTTTTCTTCACCAGCCTGAAGCTCATACTGGATATCCATACTACCAGAAAACGGCTGATCTTTCAAACTCACTTTCAAATCATGCGTAAATGTACAAAAACGAACAAAACCATAGGGGGTCTGCATTATCGTTTCATTTTTTTCCTGATAGGAAAACTTAAGCCGCATACGCATTTGACCAGAACGAATCAGCTGAACTTTGCCATCCGGCTCGATCTTGATCGTCACCGGAACTAGTTCTTCACTGTCTGGCTGCTGCTCTTTATACCGTAAATAGAGTGTCTCACCGATCCGGACAAACTGTCCCTTCAAATCAAATAAATAATTTTGTTTTTGTCCCTTTTGATCAACAGTTGTTTTCAACTGAATAATTACCGGCACTCCTTGTTTTAATTCCACTTTCTATCCCTCTTTTCCAGACTGTATTTTTTATTCTTCTAATAATTTTTCGGCTATCGCTTGATCAACGACAAGAATATTCGTTGTTCCAGCTTTTAAAAGCGAACCAATGCTGCCGGCTTTTTCTACTCCGCTGGCCGCGATCATGACTTGAGGGATTTGAGAAAGTTCCTCTACTGTGACGCCTAACAAACGGTCACTAATACTATTAGAAACGCTTCTGCCAAATTTGTCAAATAATGAGGCGACCGCATCGCCGACAACAGCTGTTTTTTTGATGATTTTTAGTTCTTCCTGAGCTAAATAGCCTAATTTACACCAAGTAGAGAATGTATCAGGATTCCCGACACCGATCAAAGCAAAATCTACAGCCAGAGCAGACTTTTTCGCCTTTATGATCAGCTCAGTCTGATTCAATGTCTTCGCGAACAGCTTGGATTCTGCTAAAGCCGGAGCATAAAAATACTGACAGCTTCCCCCAAGCTTTTCAGAGAGACGAAAAGCAAGATGGTTGGTGTCAAAATAAAGATGTTCACTTGAAACTCCTCCGACCATCGGGACTACTTTCACTTGCGGGTAGTTCGCGTAAGGCATCTCGTCAATGATATCGGCTAAAGTAGTTCCCCATGACAAACCGATAGACTGAATATCAGGCAAATGTTCTGTTAAATAAGCCGCCGCACTTTTTGCCACATTTTTTTTAGCAAATGCGGCAGAAGTGGCGGGGGATTTTTTAATAACGATCGCTTCGTTTAATTGAAATTTTTTTTGCAGCCGGATGCCTAAGTCTATCACATAAGCAGCTTCATCCCTGATCTGTATTTTAACGATTCCTTTTTCCTTTGCCTGCTGCAGCATTTTTGAAACAACCGGACGCGAAACGCCTAATTTGCGGCCAATTTCCGCTTGAGTCATTTCTTCCTGATAATAAAGAGTCGCGGCTTTCAAGATCCTGCGATGATTTTCGGTCATTTTCATTAAACGAGCCCTCCTTTGAAGGCATCCATTTGCTTCATGGCACTTTTCACGATGTCTTCTATTTGAGGAACAGCCGCATACTCCAGATCCTGCTGACAAGGGATCGGGATCGCTTTTCCCCCTAAACGCATGATTGGAGCCAATAATTGCATGGATAGGTCTGATTCTGCCACTACAGCTGCGATCTCTCCGCCGAAACCGCTTCGTTTCACAGCCTCTGTCACAACTAGCAAACGGCGCGTTTTAGCCACCGAGCGCAAAATCGTGTCTTCATCCAAAGGAACTAAGGTCCGCGGATCAATGATCTCCGCTTCGATCCCGGACTGCGCTAAAATTTCCGCTGCTGCTATGGCTTTATGGACCATTATGCCAGTGGCTACGATCGTTAAGTCAGAACCGGCTCTTTTTACTGCTGCCACTCCCAGCGGAATCAAAAATTTCGATTCGGGCACTTCCTCTTTTAAAGGATATAAAAGTTTATGTTCATAAAACATCACCGGATTATTGTCTTCGACAGCGGCATGCAGCAAACCTTTGGCATCATAAGCACAAGAAGGCTGAACAACTTTTAGTCCCGGTACATGAGCTAACCAATTTTCCAGACTTTGTGAATGCTGCGCCGCGGCACCCGTTCCAGAGCCGGCGGCAGTCCGCATGACTAGAGGAACTTTGGTCGAACCGCCATACATATAATGGATCTTTGCGGCCTGATTGACCAATTGATCCATGGCGATCGTCACGAAATCAGAAAACTGCAGTTCCATGATCGGCCGCATGCCCGTCATCGCTGAACCGACAGCTACTCCAGTGATCGCACTCTCAGAAATCGGCGTTGATCGGATCCGTCCAGCTCCATATTTTTCCAGCAAGCCTTTCGTTGCTCCAAAACCGCCACCATATACTCCAATGTCTTCACCTAGAAGATAAACCTTTTCATCATTCGATAAAGCTTCATCCAGAGCCTCATGGATCGCCTCTAGATAAGTGATCTCTTTCATTTTTTCACTCCTATTCTGCATAAACTTGAGTTTCTAAATCCGTTAGATCCGGCTTTGGATCTTTTCTGACTTTGACTACTGCTGCTTTGATTTCTGTCTGAACAACTAATGGGATCTGCGCGCATTCTTCTTTAGTAAGAATTCCGTGCTCCAGTAAAGTTTTTTTTGTCCGCTTGATTGGATCAAAATTGTCCTGCCACCACTGCTCTTCCGTTTTTTTCCGATAAAGCCGCTGATCTGATTTAGAATGCCCGCAATAACGATAGGTCATCGCCTCGATCAAAGTCGGACCGCCTCCGCTTTGAGCTTTTTGGATCGCTCTAAAAGTAGTATTGATCACTTCGATTAGATCATTGCCATCGATCGTGATGCCTTCTATCCCGTAACTCTGACTGCGTTGAGATATATGACGAATATTCATGGAATCTGCTGTCGCTGTACTCATACCGTATTGGTTGTTTTCTACAAAATAAATGACGGGTAAATGCCAAAGGGACGCTAAATTCATGGCTTCATGGAAACTGCCCTCATTGGTAGCTCCATCGCCGCTATAACAGATAACTACTTGATCCGTTCCATTCATTTGTGCCGTAAGGGCCGCTCCGGCAGCGATCGGAAATCCCGCTCCAACAATCCCATTTGAACCTAAATGTCCGTGATCTGGATCCGCGATATGCATACTGCCGCCTTTTCCTTGATTGGTTCCGGTTTTTTTACCCAGGATCTCAGCCAGCATCGCCTCAATAGAGGTCCCTTTGGCTATGGAATGACCATGATTGCGGTGAGTAGACGTGATCCAGTCCTGCTTTCTTAACAGACCGGCACTTCCTGCAGCAGTCGCTTCCTGACCAGTACACAAATGCATTGTCCCATGGATCTCGCCATTTTTATAAAGCTGCTCTAACGTCTCCTCAAAAATACGGATCTGCCACATTTTACGATACATTTCAATAAAATCGTTATTTGAAAATCCTGCCTCATTTGCCAATTTCATTTCCACACGCCCTTTTTTACATTTGTTCAGAACACGATCATATGTAAACATTCTAAAGAATTTGCTTTTAGAAAGCAAGCAGTTCTTTTCGTCTTAAAAAGAACTTTAAAAATTTATTGAAAATTTCTGTAAAAGCAGCTCTATCCATGCTTTTTTGATCAAAATCGTTTATAATTGAAATCGAGGTGATGGAACGTGCTATTTAATGAAGAAGAAGCCGAATTATTTTGTATGCATTGTCAAAAAGAAACACTCCATAAAATCCAATATGTCAATCAAACGATCTCCAGCATCGAGTGTGAGGTTTGTCAAAATAAATTAAGTATTGACGTTGATGCCTTAGAGGAATTTCATCACTATTTATATGAACGGCTCGCATCAAAACC
>JAATEZ010000221.1 GCA_015655485.1 Lactobacillales bacterium
AATGAACGAATGAATGGGGAGAGAAGGGATGTTACTTGAACAAGTTGTTCATCGGATAGATTCTTCTTTTCTTTGATCAATTTTTCATGATCGCCGCGTTCAATGATTCGGCCATGATCCATTACCATGATCACATCTGAATTTTGAATAGTCGAAAGTCTATGAGCGATAACAAATACCGTTCTGCCTTTCATTAAAGCGTCCATTCCGCTTTGAACCAGCTTTTCAGTTCTCGTATCTATGCTTGAAGTCGCTTCATCCAAGATAAGTACCGGATGATTGGCCAAAGCAGCTCGTGCAATAGATAATAATTGCCGTTGCCCTTGCGACAAGTCATTCGCTGTCCCTGATATGACCGTATCATAACCGTCAGCTAATTTCATAATAAATTCATGCGCATTGGTTAATTTAGCCGCTGCAACAATTTCTTCGTTGGTCGCATCCAATTTGCCATAACGGATATTTTCATAAACAGTTCCGGTGAATAGACTAGTATCCTGGAGCACGATCCCAAGAGAACGTCTCAGATCAGCTTTTTTGATTTTATTGATATTGATCTCATCGTATCTGATTTTACCATCCTGAACATCATAAAAACGGTTGATCAGATTAGTGATCGTGGTCTTTCCAGCACCCGTGGCTCCAACAAATGCGATTTTTTGTCCTGGATAAGCATAGACCGAAATATCATGTAAAACCTGCTTCTCTTCTGTATAGCCAAAATCAACATGATCAAAAACAATATTCCCCTTTAACTCAGTATAGGTAAGTGTGCCATCATGATGGGGATGTTTCCATGCCCAGATCCCAGTTCTTTTTTCACATTCCATTAATTGTCCATTTTCCCAAACAGCATTTACTAGTTGAACATATCCTTTATCCGTTTCTGGTTTTTCATCAATCAGTTCAAAGATCCGTTCTGCTCCAGCTAACGCCATAATAACAAAGTTCAACTGTTGTGAAATTTGATTGATTGGATTGCTGAAGGCTCGACTTAATTGCAAGAAAGCCGCGATCGCACCAATAGTCAGCATACCTAAATGACTGATCGCCAAAGTTCCACCAACGATCGCAATGAGGACATATTGCAAATTACCTAAGTTGACTACGATCGGCATCAACGTATTGGCATATTTATTTGCCACACTGGCTACATCAAACAACTCATCATTGACTTTATCAAAACCTTTTTTCGTTTCATCTTCATGAGAAAAAACTTTGATCACTTTTTGACCGCTCATCATTTCTTCAATATATCCATTGACTTTTCCTAATGACTCCTGCTGCTTCACAAAATAGGAACTGCTTTTTTTGCTGACCTTGCTCACAACAAATACAATACAGATCACTGCGACCACAACCACAAAGGTCAAGGGCCTGCTCACCGTCAACATCGCTATAAAAACAGCAACGATCGTGATGATCGCGGAAAATAATTGCGGGATACTTTGTGAGATCATTTGTCGTAAAGTATCAATATCATTCGTGTAGTGACTCATTATATCTCCAACAGAATTCGTATCAAAAAATTTGATGGGTAATTTTTGCATGTTCGAAAACATTTCATCACGAATATTTTTTTGTACGCCTTGACCAATTTTAACCATCAGCCAGTTGAACAGTAAAGTAGCAATAACCCCAATCAAATAGATTCCCGCCATAATTGTTATCGCATGCAATAAGCCTGTAAAGACTGGGTGGCTGCTTCCCAGAATCGGAACAATATAATCATCGATCAATGATTGGATAAATAACGAACCCATTACTGAAGCAACAGCACTGATGATAATGAAAACTAAAACAAAGAAAAAGTTCAACTTATACCCTTTCCGGATATAAGACAACAATCTTTTAATTGTTGACTTCGCGTTATGCGTTTGCGTTTTCTTCATGTTGACCAAATCCTTTCGTTTGAGATTCATTGATTTCTTGATAAATCTGATTATTAGCTAATAATTCTTCATGGGTGCCAAACCCGTTGATCTTTCCACTGTCCATCACAATAATTTTGTCTGCGTGTTCAACGGAGGAGATCCGTTGAGCCACGATCAATTTTGTTGTATCAGGAATTTCTTTTGCAAAGGCCGTTTGGATCAATCGATCTGTTTTCGTATCTACTGCACTTGTCGAATCATCCAAAATCAAAATTTTAGGATTCTTCAATAAAGCTCTCGCGATACATAAGCGTTGTTTTTGCCCCCCAGAAAAATTAGCTCCATTCTGTTCGACATACGTATCATATTTATCTTCAAGTCCTTGTATAAAATCATCTGCCTGTGCTAAAACACAAGCCTTTTGTACTTGTTCATCGGTTGCATCCGGATTGCCCCAACGCAAATTTTCCTTGATCGTCCCAGAAAAAAGAGTGTTCGTCTGCAAAACCATCGCTACGTTCATTCGCAACGTTTCTAAATCATAGTCATGAACATCCACTCCGCCAACATCAATACTGCCAGTGGTGGCATCATAAAGTCGCGGAATCAATTGTACCAGAGTGCTTTTAGAGCTGCCTGTCCCGCCTATGATCCCTATCGTCTCACCGGAATTGATTTTCAGATTGATATCCATAAGGACATTTTTTTCATTTTCGTCAGAATACCTGAATGAAACATTATTAAAGTTCACGGAACCATCTGCCACGTCCGTAAGAGCTTTGTCATTATTCTTTAAATCACTTTCTTCATCTAATACAGCGATAATTCTTTCTGCTGAGGCAATAGAGCTGATCACCATGACAAAAACCATAGACAACATCATCAGACTCATCAAGATTTGCATAGAGTACGAAAGAACGCTTGTCAATTGACCTGTCGTCATGGCTGAACCAACGATTAATTTAGCTCCAAACCACGAAATCAACAGCATACAGGCATACATCGCAAATTGCATCAAAGGACCGTTAAAAGCCAGGATCCGTTCGGCTTTGACAAATTTATTATAAATAGAAGTCGAAACCTTTTGGAATTTCTTGTTTTCATAATCTTCACGAACATAAGATTTGACCACTCGAATCCCGTGAAGATCTTCTTGGACTACTCCATTTAATTTATCGTAGCTTTTAAAAATTTTCTCAAAAATCGGATTAGCTAAAAGTGCGATAAATATTAAACCAATAGCCAGGACTGGGATCGCTACTGCAAAAATGAGTGCCAGCGATGGATTAACAGAAATCGCCATGCCAATGGACAAGATCAACATCAGCGGACTTTTTATCAAAATCCTGATGATCATCTGAAAAGCATTCATTACGTTCGTCACATCCGTCGTCAAACGTGTCACTAAACTCGCTGAAGTAAATTTATCTATGTTGGAAAAAGAATATTCCTGAATATTATAAAACATTTTTTTTCGTAAATTTTGAGCAAAACCTGTCGCAGCTGTGGCAGCATACTTTCCTGATAATGTACCAAAGACTAATGCCAAAATAGCAAAAACAATTAAGTAGATACCAATTCTGGTTATTTGTGACATAGATCCTGCCATGATCCCCTCATCAATAATATTCGCCATAAAGATGGGGATCAAAATTTCCATAACTACTTCAAAAATAACAAAGATGACTGTTTTTATTGCATCTTTTTTATATTCTTGAAGAGAATTCAATAACTTTTTGACCACGCTCGTCTACCTCCTTATAATTAGGAACCTAACAATTTGTGGAAAGAAAAAGCGGGAAAAACGCAAAGAAAACAGCATAGTTTACAAACGCAGGCTGAATCCAATCAAACTTTTATCCAAAAAAAAACAATAATAAGTTCATCTTTAAATACCCAAGACCTAAAAAAAGTTTGTTGCTTTTTAAATCACAGAAAAACATTTTCTGCTATTCAATAATTCATTTCAACAATTTTCTTTGGTTCATAGAATTGTTTTTTGTGTCAAGATATTTTTTTAAGATTTTTACTGATCTTGTTCATCACACGATGAAAGATCTCTAACTCTTCACTGGACACATTCGATTGTACTTGCTGCTCTAAATGCCAAATCTTTGCTATCGAAGTTTGGAATAAGGCCTTGCCCTTTACTGTTAACAGAATCTCTTTTAAACGAGCATCTTTACTATTTGAAGTACGGATGATCAAATCTTTCTGTTCCATCAATTGTAAAATCCCTGTGGCCGTTGAGCGGCGAATATTAAATTCTAATTCAATATCTTTCTGAAAAACAGATTTTTCTTTATTCATGATGCCAATAAAATTTATCACGCCTTGCTGCATTCCAGTCACGTGGCTCTTTTGAGCTTCTTTATCCAAAATTCTTTTAAATTCATTGGATAAGGCCTTGACCTCATAACCGATTCCCACTGTATTCAACATTTTTTCCTCCGTATATTGTTAGTTCCCTTACAATTTTACGATACAAATTTACAGATGTCAAACATTTTTTCAGAAAACAATTTGATTCCCATTTTTTCTATGATTACTTAAAAAGATCTACAAATAAAAACTGGCAGCCTATCCATACGAACACCAGTCTTTATTTGACTTTTTAGAAATCTTTATTCTTTAAACTTCAATTTCTTTTAAGATCTCTTCCATTTTTTTGGCACCGAAAACTATTTTTTCACCGTTAATGATCATCGCCGGAACGCTCATGATTTTCTTTTCTTTTTTTAACTCTGGAAATAAAGCTGTATCGATCATCTCTGCTTCAACCTTTGAATTGATAGAAGCGATCCGCTGACAGGCTGCTACAACATCTGGACAGAAATGACAAGTCAGCGACACACAAATTTCGATTTTTGTTTTAGGTAAAGAATTGATTTTTCCAATCCATTCTTTTGTCAACGGCTGACCCTCACTGGCTACGTTATAAATGGCCAATACTAAAGAATTTAATTCATGACCACTGGGAATCCCGCTAAATTTGATTCCCGTATATTTTTTTTGCTCGTTTAGCAAGACAGCTGAGGGCAGCCGAGTTAGAGCGACTTCCTCTTCAAAAACCAAATCACTGCCAAATTGCTTGTTTTCCACTAGAATTTTATCGCTTAAAGTCGCAAACTCTGTTAAAAAACTGGCCATTTCCATAGTTTTGATATTCGTTTCAGAAATGAAATTGACCAAAGTGACTGATTTCGTTAATTTCGTAAAAATTCCTTGCAGTTGTTCCTTCATCTCTTTTGGGAACCACTCGCCGGTATGTACCGTAGAGGTCGTTGATATTTTCGCCGCCGGAGTCGCAGCTTGATTACTCGCCTCCATCGGCTCTTCCTCTTCTTTTGCGGTCAAAACCTCTTTATGCGTCACAGGAATACCCAGTCTTTCTTTTTCTGAAGTAACAAATTGTTGTGCTTTAGTCGCAGCCACTGCCCCATCAGCAACAGCGGTCACTATTTGGCGCAAATCTTTCACACGCAAGTCGCCGATCGCATACACTCCCGGAACATCCGTCTCCATTGATTCATTCGTTGGAATAAATCCTTGTGGCGTCATAGCAACTTTCCCAGTAAACATCGCTGTATTCGGCTTATTTCCAGCAAATACGAACATTCCAAAGGTCCCATCTTCCGCAGACGCCGCATAAGTTGCCGTCGCGCCAGTCTGGTTATTAATAA
>JAATEZ010000405.1 GCA_015655485.1 Lactobacillales bacterium
ATCACAAACTTTCATAGCGATATTTGTCTTTAGATCGCCCTCGCCGGCTGCAGGAACACTTTGAGCAGTAAGAAGCGAGTTCCCTACTATAAATCCACTTTGAAGCTGTTCATATTTATTGTTGCTATTCCCGTGATAATAATAGGTCAATCCGTCAAGGTTAAAATCTTGAACTAATTTTTCTTGCGCCACAGCTACTTTGCAAGACCATTGCAACTCTTCGGGAGTTGGTTTTTTAGCTAACTTTTCAGTCGGAGAGTCCTCACTGATCTCAAACATTGATACTATCTCTTCTTGTTTCTTTTCAATATCAGTTTCTGTAACTTGATCCATTAAAGTATCTAGATCGCACATTTCTAAGACCTCCAGATGGACTCCGGTTTGTGACTGGACCATAGTGAAGTCACTATACATATCCAACATTCCGCTGTAAGTATTCCCTAAAAATCCAATTCGAGAATTATTCAAGGTATGTTTTACTTTAGCTGCCTGAATCCATTCTTCAATTTCTCGCCACGCGCGAATTGCCTCCGGTCTTTGCGCCGTTGCTTCATCAGCTGCAGAGCTCTCGAAGGATTTAGCCAACCCCAGCAATCCGCTGATGACTTTGTAAGGAATTTGTGCCCGATTGAAAACGTTCGTATATTCAGGTACCGAACAGGCGTTGCAATGAGCCAGCCATTCACCAATGGTTGTCTGATCATAATTGACCCTCACTCCAGGCTGTAAATTTAAAATAATCACTTTTGCGTGACATCTTTGATGAACAGGCAAAACACAATCACTAGTACAATAAGTTCCCACATGAAGGAAAATCAAATCAACCTTGTTTTCATTAAAATACTCGCCGGCCGTTCTTCCTTTTTCTACGTTGTCGACTAAACCAAAATTAAAAACTTCGGCCCAGTTTGACATTTTCTCTTCAATAAACCGACCGTAGTAAACCATACGGTCATGCAATGCAGAAAATTGATCCCAATAGGCTTCTAACCCAACTGTATACAAGCCCACTCTCGGCTTTTTATAGAATCTTAATGGTGTGATATCTTTCATGGTACTTCTCTCCTCTAATCCTTTATTTTGTTATCAACTTTTGTATCTTTGAAACTGTATTTCTTCAATAGTCTTATTTCTTGTTTCCGGAGTGTAAATCAAGCCAATAATCAATTGGGCAAGTAAAAAGAAAATTAGCAAAATTCCGGTATTAGTAAATCCCCAATTAGATAATAAGCTAGGAAATATCAATGACATAACTCCGACCCCAGTACGAACCAGGAAAAAAATGACTCCTTGAACTTGTCCTCGATACTGGGTCTTAAATAATTCTGTGCTCCACAACGCGAAGAAACATTGAGCGCTGAATCCTGCTGAGATGCCCCAAAAAACATCAAAGAAAATGAGTGAAGTCCAGCCCATTGGTGCAAATATAAGTACCAGCCATGCGATTATTTGCATGACACAACCTATTGCAAACATAATTTTCCTATTCCACTTATCGCCATTTTTGATGAATACTGCATATGTAAATATTATGGTCAATAGCCAAATGACTGCATTTAATCCATTTGATTGCGAATTACTCAAATGACCGATCTTAGTGAAAATAAATGGCAGAAAATATCCTTGCAAACCAGCTACGAGTGCCCATAAAACATAAATTCCGGCAGAAAGAATAAAAGCCTGCTGATTCGCTTTGATTGTGAATATTTCACTAAATTTTGCCTTTACATAGCAGCTTTCTTTCTCTTTATTCTTTTGTTCTTCCCACATCTTTGATTCCTCTAACTGTTGTTGCAAGATCCAAGTGACTAATGCAACAACGAATAACAAACCAAACATGATTCTGCTTCCCTGAAGTCCAAAACTATCTAAAATAAATGAAAGAACAAAAATCGTTAATGGGGCAAATCCCCATGAAAATTGTCCCCAGCCAATTGTTGCGCAGCGTTTTCCAGTTGGCGCTGTTTCGCCTAAATAACTCCAGGATGCTGGAACAACTGCTCCCACAGCTATACCAGTTAATATATATCCAATAAGCAGCATGGGAAAATTTACCGACAGCGCTATCAGGATCACTCCAAACATATAAACCAGCAAATCATATTTATAAATGAACTTGCGACCTAATTTATCTGATAACCATCCTCCAGCTAATGCTCCTACCGCTGCTCCAAAACCGTTGGCACTGACTGCTCCCAATAATCCAGTAGCTTGATCATTTAAATGCAGATAATCGACCCAAAGTGTTAATCCGCTAGCTCCGGCAACGATCGCTCCAGCATCCAGAAAATTAGATAAAGATACAGTCAACGTTTGTTTAAAATTTCCTTTCTCTTCCGCCATGACTTTCTTCCTTTCTTTCAGTTAAATTTTACTTTTTGATTTTTGATCACCACTTTATAAACATTAAAATAAAGTATTGTTTCTATTTTTTTTTTATAAAGAATTTTTCTTTACTATTAGTATTGTAATCCTTACCAAAATAAAATCATCCTAATATACTGGATATAAATCATAAAATAGAGTATATTATTTTGAAAAGGAGCGAAAGAAACAATGCAGAACTATTGGCAAAACGAATCAATGAATTGGGACAAAAGTTCGTTACTGATCCATATGGGACCAAGTGTACAAGCAATCACAAACTATTTCTATATTCAGGAAATGGGGAAATTTATCACTAATAAAGGTTACTACACAGAAAGAGAAAACCTGCTTTCGCATCTGATTTTATACACTACCGCCGGAAAAGGACTTTTGAGGTACAAAGAAGAGGAATATTCATTAACTGCCGGGGATGTTTTCTTTATTGATTGTCGGAATTATCAGTATTACACAAGAAAAGAAAACAAATGGGATTTTTATTTTGTTCATTTTTCGGGAAAACAAGTGGAGGGTTATTATCAGGAATACATACGGGAAAATCTAAGCCCGGTTACCCATACGAACGGGTCTTATATATCGGAAATCTTAAGATTTTTGATTGAAAACCAAAACAATTTGATTTTGGAAAACGAATTATGGAATTCTAAATATATTACCGATATTCTGACTGAACTGATCTCAATACGCATAACAAGAATACAAAATATAACGCCTGAAATTATTCAGACAGCCAAAAAATATCTGGAAACTCATTACTTTTCAAAAATAACACTAGAAAAAATGGCTGAAGAATTAGCAGTAAGCAAATCCTATTTGACTAAAAACTTTAAACGTTATTATTCATACAGTCCAATGGATTATTTGCAGCAATTTCGTCTGAATCAGTCTAAAACTTTCCTTCGCTATACTGATTTATCGATCGAAGCAATCTCTGAAAAAATCGGTTTTTATAACAGTACTCATTATATTGATCAATTTAAAAGAAAAGAAGGAACGACTCCAGGCAAATACAGGAGATTATGGAGCTGATCGCTATAGTTTTTACCATAAAAAAACAGTTGCAGAAAGACGAGGCTGATTTTTGAGTCAGTCTCGTCTTCCTGCAGCTGTTAAATTATACTCAATTTGATCCAGATCATCAAGTAATTTTTATCCCCAATGGCATCACTAAAGAAGTCAAATAAACTTACAATTTTTTGTACTCTCTTAATTCTTTGGCTCATAGTAAGCTGTGTATTCAGTATCTTTGTCAAACTTGCTCACATAAACTAAACTCATTGATTTCCCATTTTCATTGATTTGTTCTGGGATATCTTTAAACTTTTTGAACATTTTTTTTAAGTATTTACTTGAATCAGCATTAAACGTTTCTTCAGTTTCTGCCACTTTTATATTTTCAGCTATTGTGGTTGAATCAGTTGAACCAACTGAAGATTTATTTTTTGGACTAGAGCAAGCGGCTAAACTAATTAAAATAATACAAGATAATGAAATATTAACAAATTTTCTCATAGAAAGACCTCAATTCCTTTCAATATTATCTATCCCAAATAAGCAGCAACAGTGCCTTTGTACTGACCATAATATACCTCATAAGATCCATTGCTTTGGCTCCATGCTTTCTTTAGATATAATGTTCCTGTAAAAGGAGTAGTATAACCTGCTTCTTTCTTGGAATAATAAATTGAGGAAGGAAAAGCACCTAGATCCTTCGTCTTCACAACTGTAATATCACGATATACCATGTGTCCAACTGAAAACAACCTATTATTAGGTGTGTAATCTGCTGATTCATAGATGACTTCATACCCAGTTAAAACGTTTCCATTTGCGTCTCTCAAAATAACATCTGAAGTTTGAGAGACTGTAACTTCAGGAGTCGTTTCATCGGCCTAAGAAATGTTGGGAAAAAAGCTAACCCCCACTAATACCAGGAAAAAACTTGTAATAGAACATAGAACTTTTTTCATAGACTAACTCCTTTCAAATCTCAAATTGAGATCCCTCTACATGATAAACATACCACTTTTTGTGAACGGTTTCAGCATTTGCAATTATTCCCCATTTCCTGTTTATCTCAAAGCCGATTCATCTACATAGTTAGAGCATGATCTTAAAAGATATATCCAATTACCTGTTCGATTTTCTTCAAATCGACCTGATATATTTTTTCTATAAATTCTATATTACGTATTTTGAAATCCAAAGATTTCAATTGATGTATGACCACCTGCCCTTTTGTTTTATTTTGCTCCGACAACGTATACCTTGTCGGAAGATTAATTTTTGTGCTCGTTATCGGGCATAACACTGCAAAATTTGTAGCCGAATTAAAATTCTTTCTTGAAACAACCAATCCCGGCCGTATTTTTTGAACTTCCTTTCCAGCTGAAGGATCGTAATCTATCCAAACAATATCTCCTTTTTCTGGAATGTATCTTTTCTCAGTCATCTATCACCTCATGACCGGCGGGTTTCATGTCTTCCCAAACATCCGGCTCATAAAATGCTCCTTCTTCTACATTGGCAAATGGATCGTCGATCTTTGGAACTAATATTACTGTCCCATCAGGATCGGATGAAACCAAATATTCTTTATCAGGATCAATTTTTGTTCCTTTATCGGAAGGTAAAGTCACTACAATTGATCTTCCTTGTTTTCTTGTTTTGGTTTTTAACATATTTAGCACCCTCTCTAAACTCGATTTTCTCAGATTACATCGGTGCAATCAAGTGTAACCGAAACTAGTTTTGCATCGGTATCCTTAATTTGTATAAATCATTTTAACATGTAAAAATAGTTTAGTATTCCATTGTAAAAAATACTTTTAAAATGGAAAAAGTAACTGTAGAAGTTTTGGAATAACTACGATTATTTGAGTGTTGCAAACAGTTAGGGCTATTAAACGAGTAAAAATTGGGTTCTATCTTTTTGATTTAGCTCATAAAAAAAATCAGAAGTGTTTGCTATTTTGAAGAATTTTTTAAATATGGTTGTGTCTTCTAAAATTCAATGAAAACCTGCTGAGCAAAAACAAGGAAATTTAAATGGGCGGGAAGATCCTGTTTTTCAGTTTCCCGGATAGTTCCGATTATTTTCGAAGAAGCCGCTTCCGACTTAAGAAAAAAACTCGTCACTTACTTTGACTCAACAGAAAGTCAGCTTGTCGTTGAACCCATTCCAGGCTTATAACCAAACCTGGTGAAATACAAAACCGCAGGATCGTTTGTGATCTTTTTTAGAATTAAGCAGCAAAGGCTTCAGATCTTTGAATTTATAGCAGAAGATCTCAACAAGAATTTCCATACTTTCAATTTTTTAGATTTGATCCGCATTTTTATTTTCAAATTTTAAAAACCATCTCGCTATAGGCTTCAGTCTTTTCTACGAATCGTCCAACCTGATCCGATCCTGCCTATTCACGTTAGCCAACTCTAAAAAAAAGCCGTGATTTTCCGAAGAAAACCACAGCGTAAAGCAAATGAGAGGCATAAATCGATCAGGCACCTGTTATTCCAAGGAAGGTCAGGGCAAAGCCCAGCAGCACGACACCAATCAGTACTTTGACCGGGCTGACATTTTTACGCAAAAGATAGAAGCAGGCAACTGCAAGCGCCAGCGGGAGCATAGCCGGCAGGATTTGATCCAAAACCTTTTGCAATTCAAACACAGTTCCATTGATTTTTGTCTTAAATACGATTGGAAACTTGACTAAAGTTGCGATCATTCCGCCAACAACCGTTACACCGACGATCGAAGTTGCTTTGGTGAACATGACCATGACCCCTTCTTGAACGGCTTTTTGAATATATTGACTGCCAAGTTTATAACTATACTTTTGACCAAACCATCGAATCAACAGGTTTGGGATCAAAGCAATCAACGGCAATACCGCTACAACAAGATTCCCCTGCTTAGCAAAGCTGATAGCGATCCCCATAATGATCAACGCCCAAACTCCTGAGAAGAAAGTATCCCCGATACCGGCTAATGGACCCATAAGTCCGATTTTCATACCGCTGATACCGGCTGTATCGAAAGGTCCATCCAGTGAAGCTTTGGCATTCTCTTCCTCCATTGAAACAGCCAAACCAGAAGCAATTCCAACCATGTTCGGAGTCGTGTTGAAGAATTCCAGATTTCGCTTCATGGCTTCCCAATATTGATCATCATTTTTATAAATTTGGCGATAAACCGGCTGATGGACCCAATCCCAGGCAACACCTTGCTGCCGAGTATAACTCATACAAAATCCCAAAAACATATTCCGCCAAAAGAGTTTTTTAATTAATTTTTTTTCATTACTGGTTAATTGAAGGTTGTTATTACTCATTGAAAAAATCCTCCTCCTGATCATTCCTTGCAGTCACAGAGACATTGGCGCTGCCTTTAGCATCTTTTATTTCTTTATCAATGAAGAATGACAATAATCCGAAAACTACACCAAAGATACTGACTGCCATAATCGGCAGCTCAAGATAGGCAGCTAAAACGAATCCGGCGATAAAGTATGGCAAAAAGGAAATATTCCAAACATATTTTAACAACATCCCCATCCCGACAGCAGGGAGCATGCCGGCAGATACGGTTAATGCGGTCAGAAATGTACGGGGAATGCTGTCAACAAAGGCTTTGATCCCGGCCGTGCCAAGTAAAATCGCAAAAAATGCCAATAAAAAGTAGGCTAATTCATAAACACCGATTTGGAGCCACCAAAGTCGATTAAACTTGCCAATGTTGCGTTCCTCGATATATTTTTCAAATATTTCAACATTCGCAGTAAACCAGAATTTCAGCAGATTCCAAACGACAACTGCCAGCATGGAGATCGGTACTGCCAAAGCTACTGCGACAGCTGGTTTCTGATTCAGCATCAGCGCAAACGCCACTCCCAAAGTACCGCCAACGGCCGTATCTTGAGGCAAAACTCCGCCGATTTGCATGACACCATAAAAGGCAAGTTCAACAGCGGCTCCCAGTATAAGTGCTTGAACTGGGCTTTTGCCCAATAGAAGGGCTAATATAATATATGAAATGAACGGCATTAATTGAGCAAATGAACCATACGCATTGATCCATTTCCCAAAAGCCATTACTAATGCAACAACCAAAGCTTGATATAATAACATGATTATTCTCCTTTCAGTAATGTGGTAAATTTAGTCGGATTATCATTTGGTTTAATATATTTTCAATTGCCAATAACAACAGTAGACGGAATTCAATCAAGGATAGGTTGTGCCAGTTCAGCATTTGGTTCTCAATTTTATTTATTAATTTTA
>JAATEZ010000361.1 GCA_015655485.1 Lactobacillales bacterium
AAAAAAATAAAAACCGTCTTATTCCTTGATATTAAAGGAATAGAACGGTTTTTTTCATTTGAAAGTGTCAAACTCAGGATTATAGCATAATAAGGCTGAAGTAAAGGGATTGTTACGAAAAAAGCAAAAATTTATTTTCATTTGCGAAAATAACAATGCTTTATAAAAATGAAGGCCGATTTCATAAAAGGATAGAGTTTTATGAACTTTAAAGTCCGTGGATGAACGGAACTGAAAATTTGATTTGCACTGTTCCATTTTTCAGCTATTCGTTATTTTTTTATCTAGCATAATAGAGGGATTTATGTTGCTATTTAGTTGAAATTCGAAGGTAGTCCAGGGAATTTAGGTGAGATAGGACATTTCTTTTAAGGATCATTGGGACTTATTATTCCATTCTGTTCAATTTACTTATTTTCTTTGTTTTTATAAAGAGAACAGCGGCTGCTTTTAAAGATGGAAACTGGAAAGCGGCGTTGATTTTTTTAGTTTTGTCGATACGGATGTTTCTATGGATAAGGCACATTGTCAGAGGAATCCAAAAGGATCGGCGAGAAAAAAACTCCAACAAAAAAGGTCAGTAAATTAGTGAAAAAGAGAATAAGAATAAGGAAAGATTTGGATCCAATCGGCTGAAGCGATAGTCCGGAAACTTACGATCTAGTCATTTTACTTTGGATAAATTCGTTTATTTGAATAATTAAAAGTGAAAAATGATGATATTGATTGAGGGCACTGTGGCTGATAATGGATCAGCAATAACAATGGCCTTTTTTGTTGACGATTTTAGCCAGTGTTCACAAGGAATGATTATTACCAGCAATGAAGAATAACAACTATTCCATAAGAATCTCATTTCACAAATTTTTGATATTCAGCTAAAAAATCTGATATAAAATTTACCGCTTTCAAAATATAATGAAACCGTTAAATGAATTCGGTTTCAAAATAAGGAGTGTTGAATGTGAGTAAAATCAATATCAGAACAATGGGAACAGGTGCAGTGATCAACCCGGCTCTGCATGGTCAATTCATCGAGTTTTTGGGCAGTGGGATCTATGAGGGGATATGGGTCGGTGAAGATTCAACGATCCCTAATTATGATGGATTGCGTAAAGACGTTGTCGATGCATTGAAAGCGGTTCATCCAGCTGTGCTGCGGTGGCCGGGCGGCTGCTTTGCGGATACTTATCACTGGCGCAATGGAATAGGTCCAAAATCCGATCGCCCTCAATATTATAATGCAAATTTTGGGACAGAACGAGTGGAAAGTAATGAATTTGGTACGCATGAATTCATGCATTTATGTGAACTTGTCGGGGCAGAACCTTGGCTGAATGTCAATATGCTTTCTGGTACGGTCCAAGAAACGGTTGACTGGGTTGAATATTGTGACCGCGATGCAGCAACTACTTTAGCAAAAGAACGCGAGAAAAATGGACATTCTAAGCCTTTTAACGTTGAATACTGGGGCATAGGCAATGAAAGCTGGGCAGGAGGAGGAAATTATACGGCGCAAGCTTACGCGAATGAATATCGTAAATATGCCAGTGCTATTCCTCTATTTGGCGATGGATTGCCTTGGACTACGCCTTCACAAGATATCCAATTGATTGCTGTGGGACCTGATGGGAATAAACCTAAAGAACGAGTGGAATGGACCAAGGATTTTTTCAAAGAGCTGGGTCAATATCGCAGGCCAAAAATCCAAGGCTATGATTTGCATTTTTATAACTGGAATTTAAGCGATGCGACAGATAAAGTAACCGAGTTCAGTGAGGATGCCTGGTATCGTGTAATCCACGGAGCCTTCGAACTGGAAGACGTGATCAAGGAACAATATGATTTAGTTCAACAAGGAATCAAAGCAATGCCTAAAGAAGAAGGGACCTTCGCCACAGATATCAAGGTTGATTTGATCGTTGGAGAATGGGGAAATTGGCACAATATCGATTTAGAGGCCCCCTCTATTCTCTGGCAGCAATGTACGATCCGTGATGCGATCACAACGGCTTTGACTTTAGATATTTTTCATCGCCATTGCGACAAGGTGCAAATGGCCTGTGTCGCTCAATCCGTAAATGTGCTGAATTCGTTATTCTTAACGAAAGGGAAAGAAACAGTTCTTACACCTAACTATTATGTATTTAGTATGTATCAAGTTCATAAAGGAGGTCAGAAGCTTGATTTGACGCTTGAAACGAACACGTTGATCGGCGAACACGAATTGAAGAAAGTCTATAGTTTTGCCTCAAAAAAGGATGAGCTCATCAGTGTGAACATTGTAAACGTTTCAATTGAAGCGAATGAATTGGTGGAAATCAATTTTGACCAAGAGTTAGAATTTGTTGGCGGACAAGTATTGGCAGCAGATGAAATGACGGATTACAACGATTTTGGCAAAGAAGAAAAAGTGGTGATCAAAGCGGCTGCCAAGCCCGTATTGCATGGAAGCAAAGCCAGTATCACTGTTCCCAAATCTTCTGTTTCCGTTTATCAATTCAAAGTAAAAGCATAAAGGGGGATAAAATTATGACAATCGAAAAAAACAAAAATGGGTTATTAAAGCTTTCAGTTCTGTCTATTTCTTTGATGATCAGCGCGGCCAGTGCGATCGCAGTGACTTTACCGATGATGAAGACCCAGTTTTCATCTATTGACGCAGCCACAGTAGAATCTTTAGTTACTATCCCATCATTTTCAATGATGGTTTTCATTCTTTTAAGTAGTTTGATCATTAAAAAAATCGGCAAAAAAAATACGGTTGTTCTTGGTTTGTTATTAGCTTTGATTGGGGGAATCATCCCGGCTTTCACGACTAATTTTACCTTGATTTATCTCTCGCGGTTTATTTTAGGTGCCGGTACTGGAACCTATAATTCCTTAGCCGTCAGTTTGATTGGGGATTACTTTGAAGGCGAGGCTCAGCAAAAAATGTTGGGTTATCAGACCGCTTTTTCAACGTTAGGCTCTAGTTTCGCCACATTTTTAGCCGGAATTTTTGTTAACGTTCAATGGCAATATGCTTACTTTGTTTATTTTTTGACCTTGCCAATCGTTTTACTGGTTGCTGTTGCGCTGCCTGCAGACAAGCAAACAGGATCCATTATTGAACCAAAAAATTCAGAAGCAAAATCCAAACAATCTGTAAATAGTTTAGTCATTTTTTCCTGCATCATGATGTTTCTTTTCTTTATCCTGGTCATGAATATTTATACTAAAACCAGCACATTGATCGTAGATTTAAATTTTACGAACCAGGGGTTCCTAGGTACCAGTTTTACGATTGCCAGTTTGATTGGAACTGCCGGCGGTTTTTTGTATAGTCGAATCCGTAAAATACTTAAAGATTCCACACCGGTTGTGGCCTGTACCATTATTGGAGCGGTTTATTTATTGATCCCTATTTCAGGCAACATGATTCTTTTAACTGTTGTTTTAGCTTT
>JAATEZ010000082.1 GCA_015655485.1 Lactobacillales bacterium
ACTACTAAAAATATCAATGGTTGTCCAAATTAAATATCCAAGTAACTCGCGACCATTGAAATTCGTAGCATCTATCATAGCTTTGATATAAGATGAATGATATTCAATGCGTTCAGAATCATCTAATATATCTTCTAGTTTAGATCCTTCTTGCAAACCGATTCCATTTTCCACGATAAATAATGGTAAATTATATCGTGAATACAAGTCGTTTAGTTCTTGTCTAAAACCCGCAGGATCAATTGTCCAACCCCAATGACTTGCCGGTAACTCAGGATCTGATTCCGTTGGTGTATGGAACAATAAGTCGTTGATGGATTCAATATTATCCAGCTCTGATTCTGTTTCAATTATACGGGTCTGATAACAGCTGATTGGAAGATAAGTGATTTTTTTGGCGGCTGTTTTCAATTCAGAAAGGTCCTCTTTTTCATAATCAATTCCGTTTAAAGACAAGAATCTTTTATAAAAAAAGGAGTATTCACCTTTACAAATTAAATCAGCGAATAAATAAAAATTAAATTCATTATATAGAGCAGCAGCTAAATGATTTTGCGGTCTTCTATCTTTAGCCTTGGCGTAATTAACAGTGATCATCCCTGATACTTTAGCCTTGGGAATAATATCAGTAATCAAATGGATTGCTTTTGCTGATGCTAAATTTGTGTTGTAGGTGATTCTATAGAAAAATTCAATTTCTGTCATATGATCGGGCTTTTTAGCACCAGCAACTAAATAACTATGTGGATAGTATGGAGCTGTATTGATTTCATTATAGGTAATCCAGTATTTGACTCGATCTTTAAAGTGATTTACTACATGTTTAACGTGTCTGATGTATAAATCAACAACTTCAGAGCTTAAAAATCCGTTATACTTTTCAGACAAATTAGTTGGCATATCAAAATGTACTAGCGATACTACTGGCTCGATCCCTTTTGAGAGTAAATCATTGATCATATCATCATAAAATGCAAGTCCAGCTTCATTTGGATTGTCTTCTTCGCCTGTAGGATTGATTCGTGACCATACAATAGCAATTCGGTATGCTTTAAAACCCAGCTCGCTAAATAATTGCAGATCTTCTTTATATTGATGATAATGATTTGAAGCCACATCTGTGTCGCCTTGTGACATCTGGCCTTGTTCTGGGATAACGACTAAATCATCGTAAACATTCCGACCTTTTCCATCCGTTTCATTAGAACCTTCTGCTTGTACGTTGCTAACAGCTCCACCCCATAAAAAATTTTTTGATGTTTTACTTTTCATTTTTGAACCTCCTTAAATTACAAAAAAATTGATAGCGCTACCTATATTTTTATTATAGCTTAAAAAATAAATTAGTAAATAGTTTTTTAAAAATTAATCTATAATAATTTTTTTATTGATACAACCTTGTTTAATGTGGTATACTTAATTCAATAAATTGAAACATTATTCTATGATTAGGCTATTTTTAAAAAGGAGACACGAGCGATGAAATACATGGATGTTGCAACTTACATCAGAGAAAAAATAGATAGCGGAAAATACAGTTATGGGAAAAAAATGCCTACGATTGCCGAGTTAAGCACAAATTTAAAAGTTAGCGCCATGACAATAAAAAAAGCCCTGGATCTCTTATCAGCTCAAGGCTATATTGAACGCAGACGCGGCAGTGGTATTTTTGTAAAAATGAACGCAGACTCAATAAAAAAACGAATCCCATTAACAGGGAACTCTTCTCGTTTTCCTGAAGGGAAGTTAGAAACAAAAGTTTTGAAATTTGGAGTAAATAATCCTACAAAGGAAATCGCGGATAAGTTACAGATTAAAACAACAGATTTCATCTATACGATTCATCGAATCCGTTTATTGAACAATAAGCCAACAATTATGGAATATGTCCATATGCCAATAGATGTTATTCCTGGGATCAATATCGATATTCTCGAACATTCAATCTACGATTATATTCGTAATGACTTGAAAAGAAAGATATCTAGTTCAGACTTTGAAATCACAGGTGTAAGGCCAAATGAAGAAGATAAGGAAGTTCTTGGGCTGGATGACAACGCCTTTCTAATGCAGATCATACAAATTGTATATTTCGATGACGGGACTGCGTTTGAATACTCAGTTAACAAGCATTTACCAGAAGAATTTGTCTATGCTTCGGTTATAACAGACTTTCTATAAAAAAATGAAAAGGTGAATAAATTGAACAAAAAATTACTATGCCCTTCTATGATGTGCGCGGATTTTGCAAAAATTGTTACCGAAGTGGCTACGCTTGATAAAGCGGGAATTGACATTTATCATATGGATATTATGGACGGAAATTTTGTTCCAAATATGGCATTGGGAGCTGCGGATTTCAAAGCGATCCGATTATTAACTAAAAAAAAGATGGATGCCCATTTAATGGTTCAAACACCCCAAAATTTTATTGATTTATTTGTAAATTTGGGTGCAGATATAATTTATATCCACCCTGAAGCTGACCAAATTCCTACAGCGACTCTTAAAAAAATTAAAGATTTAGGAGCCGCTCCTGGAATTGCTGTCAATCCCGGAACCACTGTGGCATCTATTGAACCCTTACTAAACCTTATTGACTATATTTTAGTAATGACAGTCAATCCCGGATTTGCCGGACAGCCATATCTTGATTTTGTAAATGATAAAATCAAAACATTGACATATTTGAAAAAGAAATATTCTTATAAAGTGGTGGTTGATGGAGCTATTTCACCGGAGAAAATCACTGAGTTATCTATTTTAGGCGTGGATGGATTCGTGTTAGGAACTTCAGCTTTATTTAATAAAGATGAAGATTACCCCGAAATTATTGAAAAATTAAGGACTTCTATTGAAGAGGGAAAACATTGAAATTAATTCTTTAGTCCATCTGTATGATTTAGCCTTCTGTGGATACCTTATTAATTTTGATAAGCAAAATGTTTTGTTTACATTAGTCCTTTGAACGGCTGGTCCTGAAGAATAATTATGATCGCTGTTTTTTATCTGTTTAGAAATCACGAATGGCTAAATATGCCGCCACCATTATTGTCATGTGTCTATGCGGGCTGGATTACTGCTATTCAAACAATGCTGGATCCCTTCTTCTTGATTTCAGTAGCATCAGTGATAGGGATTTTTTTTTTACAATGAGTAATGCGGTATCCGGTTAAAATATTTTTTTCTATCTGTTTTATTTTATCCAGTTCATTCTTTGATCCTGTCTATTTTAACGGAGTATGCGGCTGCACCAGTGCTGTAAAATATAAATCAAACCTCTGCTAAGAAAATTTTGGCAGAGGTTTGATTTTCTTAAAAAGTGTTGACCTTATTGACATTGATCTAATCCGGCGAAGTTCTGTCTTAAGATTTTTTTGTAAATCGGCTGAATTCGCGATGGATTTTACCTTGTAAATGTTGAACGGCCAGATATTGCTGCCGAGCGTGCTTGATTCCTTTGTATCTTTTCCGATTTTTTTTATAAAACTGCTGATGAAAGTTTTCAGCCGTCCAAAATGTGACTGCCTGCTCGATGGCTGTAACGATGGGACGTTTGTACTTGCCGGATTCGGCCAGCTGTTGTTTTGAACTTTCAGCGATTTGCCGCTGCTGTGAATTTCTAACGAAAATAACGGGCCGATAATTACTGCCGCGATCGGCCATTTGACCAAACTCATCAGTGGGATCAATCAGCTGCCAATAAAGTTCAACCAGCTCTTTATAGTGCACAAGGCGCGTATCAAAAATAATCTCAACCGCTTCTACGTGCCCTGTATAGCCGCCAATGACTTGTTCATAGGTTGGATGATCGATACTTCCTCCAGTGTAGCCCGATAGCACCGCGATAATTCCTGGTCTAGTCTCAAAAGGCTCGACCATACACCAGAAACACCCTCCCGCAAATATTGCCCGATCCTGATCAGGCGGATCGTCGGCGTAATGCTTAGACAAGTCAAATGGCGCACTGGCAGCCGGATCGTCAGTGATTTTCATATAAAAATCTGTCACATCAGGAGTCAAGTTATTTCTTACAGCCAGCGGCCGCAAATCAAACTCCAGCTTTGTAAGCTGGTCCTCAAAATTTGCTCCGCCTTCGATGGAATTTTTTGCTGTTAAGATTAAAGAGCGTTCCCATTCGCGAGTCGCTGAATTAAGCAGCAGATTGTAAATATCATTTAGCAGCTCTTCATGATTATCTTTCATTTTGGTGTCCCTCCTTATGATTTGAATTGTTTTATATGATTTTTACATACTATATTTATTCATTGGTAAATAACAATCTCATTATCCATCTGATTTTTTTAGACTTTTTCCTATATGTTTAAGAATTGGCCTGTCCTTTTTCCCGTAAAATTCATTCAAAATGAAAAAACAGGGATACAAGCTATAATGATTATATCAAACATCCACTTTTTCGGTGAGATTAATGAACTGCAACTTACTTATGTGGCTGTTAAAACTGCAAATATACATTTCATACACGATTATTTGGACTTTATCTATTAAAAAAATTTAAAAATAAAGCATATTTTATTAACACTTTTTCCGAATAAAACAAAATTGATGATTTCAGTTCTGTTTTAAAATCACCTGCTTTGAAATATACTCTTAGGATGATGGATAAATTCAGCGATAAGGATTTTACTAGTGATGTTCTTGCTGATTTTAAAAAAATTGAAAACAAAAATTTGCCAATCGTGAATTAGAAGACTATGATTACTGCATAATTATACTTCAAGATTTATTACTGGGAGCTGGTCAAATGAAATGAAGCACAATATTATTTATTCTATTCGTTTTCTTTTATCTTATTTTTCTATTGTTTGATAAAGGGAGAAATGCGCAATTGGGTATAGATCCAAAAATAGTATGGCTTCAAAAAAAATTGGAAGTTTGCACAAAACTCTTTTTACTCTATTTCTTTAATTTTGTTGTTGCTTGTGATTGGAATTGAAAAAATAGTGCCCTTTAGTATGATAGTTGATACTTTTCTAAGTTTCTTTTTTATAGTAGTAGCTTCAATTTGTACAGAAATACTTTTAAGAAAAAGACAAAAAAATAGATTTCAAGCTTCCTTATTCCTTAAACCTGCCTTTTTTTCAAAAAATATACCACAAGTTTTGAAAACTTTTGGTATATTTTTGTTTTTTTTAATTCAAAAGAATAAAGTAAATTCAGCAATTTATCGCCATCAGAAAGTCTTGCCACTATTCATTATCCTTATCTGGCTAGTGGGATAATCGCCGCTTGGATGATTATGAGCAAACAAAAATCTGGCAAAATTAAACAGTGAAACCTCTTCAAAAATATCACGTGAGTATATAAGAGAACAGTTCAATATCCCTCTATATACTTAGTAATAATCAACACAATAATTTTTCACGTTTAAAAAAATTACAGCTTTATAAAAAGTTCCCATTAATTATTTCTCATCCCAATTTTTTTTATTTACACATGAAACGTTTACATTAAATTGGATTGAATAGAATCATACTTAATATATAGTAACAAATTGTAGAAAGAAGGTGTTCCCATGATTATTTTAAACAAAAAAACTGCGCGTTTCTACGCTTAGAGGATAGAGCTTTAGCGTAAAAAAACTCCTTTCGATAGACTAATAAGTGGCTACCAACCGCTCAAAGTATCGGAAAGAGTTTTTTTATGTCTGCTGATGATAAAAGTTAAGCGCACACTTGTTGGAATTGTAAGCATCACATCGTATTTATGCTAAATTATCGACGCAAAGCAATCTATGGACGTTTGTGACAAGAAATAGAATATTACGTAAATTATGTGAAATGAAAGAGGCAGAAATTATCGAAGCGCAGGCGATGCCCGATCCTATTCACATGTTAATAAGGATCCCTCCAAAATACAGTGTTTCAAGTTTTGTGGGATTTCTGAAAGAGAGAAGCGCCGTGCTTATCCACGAACAATTTGCAAATTTGAAATATAAGTATGGAAGTAAAACAATTTGGTCAAAAG
>JAATEZ010000045.1 GCA_015655485.1 Lactobacillales bacterium
ACTGATGCCATTTTCCTTGTTCGATCATCTGTGCTAATTCTTCTCTCGTTTTCGCATGATGGCCATAAATGATTTCTGCTCCTGGATCCGCATCGATCACATACCAGCACTCCGTTTTGCCTAATTCTCCTTCGTGCTTTAATCCATAAGCATTATCTGGATGGACTTGGACCGATAGATCATCCTCGGCGTCGAGGATCTTTGTTAATAAAGGAAACACCTCTCCTTTGGCATGACCAAAAACTTCACGATGCTCTGTCCATAATTCATTTAATTTCAATCCCTTATAAGGACCATTTTTAATCGTTGCCGGTCCATGTAAATGCGCGCTGATCGCCCAGCACTCACCAATTTTATCACTCGGCAGATCATAATCGAAAACCGAATGCAATTTTGTACCGCCCCAAATTTTTTCTTGAAAAACAGGTTGTAAAAACAATGGTTGCTCCATACACTTGCTCCTTTCCATTTCATTTCCATTATAACAGATATATAGCAGATAATTTTAAAAATACTTTTGTTCCTGTAAATATTCCTCAATCAGCTGATTTCTTTGAATAACATATTCAGCTCGATGATCAGCCGGATGGGTACGGTTAGATAGAAAAATAAAAGCTTCTTGATCTAAAATATCCACCAATAAAAAAGTTCCGGTATATCCAGTGTGAAAGAGTAATGGGTGTCCGTCCCGCTTAGAAAATTTCAGATCCCAGCCTAGAGAACGACCGCCGGTTTTAACCGGCGCATAGTTTTGCAGCAAAGATAAAATCGTTTTTTCCTGCAAAAAAGAACTTCCATCGGCTTGCCTGCCCTTTGCTAAAAGCATCTGGACAAAAGCGACTGAGTCCGCTAAACTGGAAAACAGTCCGGCACTGCCGCAATGGATTCCTAAAATATGAGCTTTCGGATCGTGCACTTGCCCCCGAATCAAACCGCGCGTTGGATGAATTTCACTGGCCGCACAATCAGCCGCAACCGGTTGAAAAGTACTCGTTTTCATTCTCAACGGCTGTAAAATTTCCGTCATAAAAAGATTTTGGACGGGCCGCTCATAAATTTCTTCCAGCATAAAACCCAATAGAATGGTTCCCGTATCCGTATAAACTATTTTTTCACCCAGATTGGGACTGGACTTCAACTGCAGTATGGCCTTTTGCAATTCAGAGGCTGAAAGATCATTGCGGTTTTCAATATAACCATTGATATCACTGGTGTGAGTTAATAAATGGCGCAAAGTCACCCGTTCGTCTCTATAAGACGGCAAATAAACCTGCAGCGGACAATCGATTGCGATTTTTCCTGCTTCTAATAATTTCAAGATCATAGTTGTCGTACCGATCACTATAGTCAAAGAAGCCATATCAAATAACATGGACGCAGTTAAAAGCTCTTTTTTTGGAACGATTTGAGCGAAGCCCTCAGTCTGTGTTTCCACTTGCCCGCCTTTGAAGAAAGCATAACTGACTCCCGGCATCACTGCTTCATTCAAATATTTTTTTATTTTTATCTGGGTCCTGGAATACATTTTTTCACCTTCATTTTTCCCCTTGCCTGCGAAGCATCCGATCCGAATCCTAGTCAAATTTTTAAACTTCGATCTAACTTTTCTTTACGCAGATTCTATCAAAATGATCCAGCAGATCTCAAGGTATTTTGTTTCCGAACCGCTAAAAAAGAAACGAAATAGCCTGCCTCCCGCTTCTTTGCTACTATCTTATTCACTCAGTTCTTTGGTTCTGCTTTTTTAGCACCGGAATCCAAATCTCACTTATATAATCTGCACTCTGATTATCACCTGTTGTATAAAACTCCATATCATAATCCGGAATAAGTTCGTATTCCGCCTGTGGCAGCCATTCGCTGTATATTCTAGTCCACATATTTTGAATAGCCTCCGGCATGGCACCCACGCATTTAAAACAGCCCAAGTATAAGCCGGGATCTTCAACCATTCAAAATCAGCCGGAATGTCTCCATATGTATCATTGGTACAGCCGATTCCATAACGAAATTCCCCAGTTCCCGTTTTTTCCTGCTCACAGATCCCCAGCTCACCGCTCACTTGCTTATGAGAACCCGATGCAAAATATTCACTCCAAAATTCAGGTATTCCCTTTTCCCTATTTTCTGCCGTGAATATTTTGGTCTTTGCGCATACAGTGAATGCCTCTTTCCTGACCATTTTATAATCCATAATATTTCCACCTTCCAATCTGATTTTGATCAAGAGTCGGTTGAATGATTTTAAATCAGAGCCTGCTATCTTGGCTTTGCTTGGAGTGACTCCATGAAAACGAATAAAAGCTTTCGTAAAACTTTCCGGTGTTTCATAGCCATATTTCAAAGCAATATCGATGATTTTGACATCAGACAGGATCAGCTCTTGGCCCGCCAGAGAAAGACGCCGGTTTCTGATATATTCTCCAACAGTCATTCCCGTCAGCAAACTGAAAGCTCTTTGGAAATGATAACTGGAAATATAAAGATGGTCTGCTATTTCCCTATTGGTCAACTCATCAAATAGATGATCTTCCATATAATTTATCGCCTGATCAAGGCTCTTGATCCACTCCATTTCCTTACCTCCTCTTTATCTTTATCATACCTCATCGACTCGGCTCAGTTCGGTCATAGAATGCTCAAATCTGTCCGTTTCTGTGAAACAGTGAAAAGGAAAAGCAAACCTTAAACCTCATTTTAAAAAATTTCTGCAGCAAAGAAGCGACCTTGTCACAAAGACGAAAAGCGTCTTTATTCCCAGCTCTCTTTTTGCTGGCAAGCTGACCAGCACATTCGATCTCTTTAATTTGTCCAGCTTCCCGATGCAGACCTTTGCGGCAATAGTTCAAGAAAAAAATCGCGATACAAATCATCGCTATGATTTTTCTCTTACTATTGCTCAAAGCCTGACATGCCTCGTTCAGCTTTTCTTTGTCCGGCTTTACGAGCCAGCTCACTACGGTAAAAAGATGAATTTCGCTTGAATCAAAAAACGCTTCATGCTCGATTCCCTATTTTACTTGTGAGCTGAACGAGCTCGTTCAGCTTTTCTGGTTATCTCAAGATGTCTATCAGGTCTTTTTTGGCGGCGGAGGAGGCGGGCATGACACTGAATATCAGTCCGATAGCGGTAGAGACTCCTCCGGCAAGGGCGATGGTGAAGAAGTCGACTGAAATCGGGATTTTGAGAAAGTGACCAACAAGGGACGCTAAAGCAATACCCAGAATATAGCCGATCACACCACCGATGAGAGTCAGCGTCACTCCTTCGAGCAGAAATTGTAACTTTATAGAGCGCTCTGTAGCCCCCATCGCGCGACGGATACCGATCTCATGGGTTCGTTCCGAGACAGAAATATACATCATATTCATGACACCTACTCCGGCAATAAATAATGAAATACCCGCAATGGCCGAGATAAAGTAAGTCAATGTACTTAAAATTCTGCCTACTCCATCGGTCAATAAGGAAAGATCCAGAACTTGATACTTTCCGGCATTACGCATCGTGCCCTTGCTTTGCAAGCGTTTGACCACTTTTGAAGTAACTTTGTTCGGCGTATAGCCATTTTCAATCGTTACTGTAACACTGCTGGTCGCTTGTTTTTCTTTAAAATAATCCTCATAAGTCGTTCGCGGCATATACACATTGGACTCTGACAATGAAAAGATACTGGCAAGTTTAGCTGCCGGATATATCCCAACAATCGTAAAAAGTTGTCCATCCAGCTCAAAGGCCCGGTTCAAAGCATTTTTACTGCTACCAAACAGATTTTTCGCAGTGTCGCTGTCAATAATGACCACTTTGTTATGAATATCTTGATCTTCTTGAGTCAAATCCCGTCCAATCGTTGGATTTTTATTCGTGCTGGAGACAAAATCAATTTGTTTACTTTCTTTTTTTCCACGAATCAAAACATCCTTATAGGCAGAGTCTATATCTTCTTTGACATACTCGGCCGATTTGACCCCCTCGATCGTTTCGATTTGTTGCAGATCAGTTTCTTGAAAAATGACGGCGTTGCTCGTTAATAAATTGCTGTCATCCGGTGTAAAATCGACCGTAACAGAAACTTCATCACTATCCGTTGCTGTCAGACTCTTGATGGTCTGCTTTTGAAAACCTCGTCCTAACGCCATGATCGTAATAACCGAAGCAATCCCGATAACGATCCCGATCATTGTTAAAATACTGCGTTTACGATTCTTCATGATGGCCCTTAAAGAAGTACGCCAAGTAACATAAAATTTCATGTATTCAGCTCCTTATCTTCAATGATCTGACCATCTCTGATAGAGATCAGACGGCTGCAATACTGGATCATTTCGGGATTATGCGTCACTAAAATGATGGTCACACCTTCCGTACGATTCAATTCCTGAAATAGTTCCATAATTTCTGTTGAAGTTCCTGTATCCAAAGCACCAGTCGGTTCATCCGCAATAATAAATTTAGGAGAATTCACTAATGCTCTGGCGATCGCCACTCGCTGCTGCTGACCGCCTGATAATTGTTTCGGATGTTTTTTTGCCTTGTCGCGGATCCCGACTTTTTCTAAAACAGACAGGACTTTTTTTCGTGTTTTTCCAAATCCGAAGCCATTGTATAATAAGGGCAATTCAACATTCTCATAGACCGTATTATTTTCAATCAAACTAAAATTTTGAAAAACGAAGCCTACGCTTTGATTTCGAATTTTCGAAAGCTTATCATCTGAACTGTTGATCAATGATTCTCCTTCAAAAAGATAGGTTCCTTCGAATTTGCGATCAATAAAACCAATCAAATTGATCAGCGTTGACTTTCCTGAACCGGATGGACCCATAACTGCCACAAATTCGCCTTTTTCAATTTGAAGATCGATATTATTTAAAACATGCAGACTTTCTTCATCTGTTTTGTAATATTTATTCACATTTTGCAGCGTGTTCATTCTTTCACCGCCACTTCTTGACCATCTTTGATTTTAGAGTCAGGATCGCGAACGATTCGATCACCCGCTTTCAAGCCATCTGTAGCAATAGTCAGACCGTCTTGTTCAGCCGTAGTAATATTTCGTTTCCGCGCTTTACCGCTCTTATACACAAAAACATATTGCTGATCTCCTTCCTTCAAAATTGCTTTCTCAGGAATACGTAAATCGGTCAATGGCAACGCGATTTGGACACTGTAACCATATTGAATGGCTTTTTCAGGAGTTACTTTAAAGGAGTAATTCACTACAGAAGAGGTCTCCCCCGCTGCTTTAGTCTCTGGCAATTGATTGATATAAGTGATCGTGCCATTCATTTCCTCATCAGTGCTGACTGGCCGGATCTTTACCTGCTGGTTGACTGCCAAACGATCAAAATCATACTCAGAAACCATTCCCTCTACCGTCACATTGGGGCTGACTACTTGGATCACTGGAACAGAAACATCCGCTTTTCCCTGATCCTGAACATAGACGATCCCATCCATCGCCGCCGTGACATTGGTCGTCACTTTTTGCCGCGCCGCTTCAGCAGTCGCATTAGCATTGTTTAAGTCTACCTGAGCAGTCTGCAATGCTTGTTTGGCCTGAAGAATGGCATCATCCTGAGC
>JAATEZ010000300.1 GCA_015655485.1 Lactobacillales bacterium
ATTTAAAAAATAGTTTAAGCCGGTTTTCTTCACAATGATTATAACGTTTTTACAAAAGAAATGCACACAACACAGACTGAGCAGATAATGGACTAAAAATACTAGAAAGACGCTAATCAAAAAAGCAAGATGGATGGACCATTAATCGTTTTAATTGTTCCGCTGTCGTTCTCTTTTCAGATAGTACAGGCAGATCTTCTACAGAAAAATAGCGGATATCAGATGTCTCAATGTTTTCTGCAAAAGCACCGCTTGCTACTGAACAGCCAAAAACCATTTTATAGTATTGGAAAATTTGAGGAATATCTTTTCTCAAGTTTGTATCAAATACTGCCATAAGTTTATCTACATGGACAGTAAGTCCCGTTTCTTCTAATACTTCCTTAAAAATATTTTCCTTTGGGGTCAGGCCGATCTCTGCATAGCCTCCAGGCAAAGACCATTCCTTTGTCCATTTATCTTCTACCAGCAGTATTTCATCATTCTTGGTTATAAATGCCCGAACATCCACTTTAGGAGTAGGGTAACCTTCTTCTAAAGCAAATATTCCTTGAACGGATTCAATGGTTTCATCGCTTATAGAATTTATTAAGCTGAAAGCAATATTTGACAGTTCTTTATACCTTTCCTGATCAAATTCATCTTTTCCATAATACAGCCCTGCCTGAGCTATTGATCGTATGCGTCGATACTGTTCTAAATGTGTTGTCAATCCAAGACGCCTCCCTTACTTTGAGATTTACTCAGCCTAATTATAGCCTAATAATAGTTCATCTGCTCTCAAAATCTGCTTTGGTGCCAATAATAATGGTCTTTAAAGACTTCCTATTTTTTTATTCTTCAATCTGAATTCTGACGGAGTGCAATTTATTTCTTTTTTAAATATATTGTAAAAGGAAGTCTTATTTTTATAGCCGCATAAGCTGATGATTTTTTCTATGGAGAAGTCGGTATTAAGCAAATAAAAAAACGCTTCTTGAATGCAACGATTTTGAACCAGCGTCGAAAATTTTTTTCCTGTTTCTTTATAAACCAAGTCAGAAAAATACTTCGGATTATAATGAAAATCAAGCGAAGCTTTTTTTAAAGATATATTGGTAAAGTTTTGATCAATATACTCAATGATCTTATATTCCAGACTATCCTTTTTCACAGCAGCATAATTTTGATAATAATATGTGCGAAATATGAGAGACAAGATAATTTGCAGAGAAGATTCAACAATAATTTCTCTATAAAGATCATCGGCAAGATATTCCGTTAACATCGTATCGATAATAGAGTCGAAATTTTGACCTAAAGTGTGAGCCGCGAAAATCGTATTTGACTCACTACTATTCTTTAAATTAAAAAAATCTTTTGAAAAATTCAAAAAAAGGCTGTGAAACATCGATCTATTCACTAAATCTTTGCTGATAAGAATATTCAGCATCAAATCCTGATGATCATTATATTTCCATACGTATTGCTTATCCAGAGGATTGAGAATGAAAATATTCCCTTCAGACAAACTATATTCATGGCCATTTATCCCCAGACCGACCTCGCCTTTGATTATGTAAATGATTTTGTAAAATTCATGCTGATGGATATAATTGTTATATTTTGATTGATGGAAAAATACAGTCATTTTTTCATTAAACTTAAAAAAATCTTTTTCAGGCAGGTAAAGGCAAGTTTTCGTTAATCGTTTACCAGAGACATTGCCAAGCTTATATTGAACAGGAATAGTCTGACTTTGGTAACTTGTAAAGAGCGAATTTGTTTTTCCCCATAAATCTTTTTCAAGCGCCATTCTCATAAATTATTATCCTTTCTTAATTTTTATTTTACAAAATAATGATTAATATCTGATTTTTGGATACGGTTCAACTGGAATTTGCGCATTGTGAAAGCGAGTTCATTTTTATATCATTTGATTATAGCTAAATTGCGATCGAATGTAAAGAGGGGGAAGGATCAACAAGAACATAAAAAAGAGTCAAATGATTGATTACAAAATTATTTAAAAAAATTGAAAAGAGGAATAATGAATGAATTCAAAAAGCATTAAGATAGGAATATTTTCTGTAGCATCACTTTCATTTGCATCACAAGCCATCATGCCTTCCTATTCATTGATATCTGAAACTTTTTCTGATGCTAGTCCATCAACAATCCAAATGATCACTGCTTTGCCAGGCTTAACAGGATTGATATCCTCCTTATTAGTCGGAAAGGTTGCCGAAAGAATTTCCAAGAAAAACATTGTCATCTTTGGAATATCACTGATCTCAATCGGAGGGTTATTTCCAATTTTATTTCACGATAGTATCTATACATTATTGTTTTTTGCTGCAATTCTTGGTTTTGGTTTGGGATGTTTAACTCCCATCGTTCCCAGTATTGTTTCAAGCAATTTTCCCAGCGATGATGAGAGGCAAAAAGTTTTAGGACAAAATACTTCTTTTTCGTACATTGGTGCAATCGTTCTCATTTATTTGGGCGGAGTTTTAGCAAAAAATGGCTGGGTGCATAATTATTATGTTTATTTTATTAGTTTGCTCATTTTAGTAGCAGCCATTCTCTTTATCCCCAAAGATAAAAATGAAAACAAGAGAGTTAAAGAAATGGAAAAAACAGAGAGCCATACCAGCATGAAGCTAAGCAAACACGTATACTATCTTGGACTAGTCTCCATGCTGTTTATGATTTTAAACAATATTTTCGGCAATAATCTTTCTTTTTATGTTGCCTCAGTTTCCATCGGCGACACTAGTCTGGCAGGATTAGGAAGTTCTTTGAATTTAGTCGGCGGGTTAGTGTGCGGCTTCTTAGTATCAAAAATCATAGTGGTCATTAGAAATAATTCTCTAGCAGCCAGCTATCTCCTAACGGCCATCTCATTTATTGCTATTTACTTTGCTTATTCAAGTATTGTTTTATTCTATGTAGGATGTTTTTTATCTGGTTTTGCCGGGGCTTTATTCATTTCGCAAGCGCCTTTCTTGATCACTCTAGTAACAGAAAACCAATTGATCCCACAAGCAATGTCTGTTTTCATTTGTATCATGTCGCTTGGGTCTTTTTTAAGCCCTACTATTGTGAATAGCATTGTCGGTCTTTTTCCGGGAAATATGTATATGAATGTTTATTTGTTTGGAGCTGTCGGGCTAGTGATCGCGGCCGGAATTCTATTTATCACTAAATTTCAAAAAAATTATGTTAGAGAGTAAAGTTTATTTAGGAGGAACAACGCATGGAAATTATCGACCCGCATATTGAAAAATACTTTGAGCAAATCGGCATAAATACTAACGAGCCGGCTTTTTGCTGGAAACTACGAAGTGAAAAAAATGGCGACAAACAAATCGCTTATAGAATAACCGTGGCAAAAGAAATCGCTGATTTAGAGAAAAAAACGAATCTTTGCTTTGATACCGGTATTGTCTATTCCAATGCAACCAGCGGAATAAGCTATCAGGGAGAAGAATTGACCGCACTTACTGCCTATTTTTGGCAAGTGGAAATCATTGATGGAACCGATGTCTCCTTCAAAAGTTCGATCAAAAAGTTTATAACAGCTAAATTGGGTGAACCCTGGCAGGCTGACTGGATCGGAGATGGGACCGATAAGCCGCTGTATTTAAGAAAAAAAATAACTATAAAAAATACGATCAGCAGCGCCTATGCCATCGTTTCAGGATTAGGTCATTTTCTTTTCTATGTCAATGGTCAGAAGGTATCCAATCATGAATTAGATCCAGGTTGGACCAATTACGACAAGGCGATCCAATATGTCACCTTTGAAATCACGGATCACTTAAAAAAAGGAGAAAATTCCTTAAATATCGAATTAGCGAATGGATTTTATTGCGGGGAAGGCGGCGGCCGCTATTTTGGTTTTGAATCCACTGAGCTGAATAAAAATTATGGTTATCTTCGTTTTGCGGATGCTTTATGCGGCATTGCTGAAATCCACATTTTATATACGGATGGTACAAAACAAATCATCCCTACGAACGACAGCTGGAAAACAAAAAAGAGCGCACTGAAATTAGCGAATATTCACGGTTCCGAGGTATTTGATGCACGAGAATTTGATAAAAATTGGACCTCGGCCGGTTTTAATGATTCTAATTGGGATCCTGCCAAAAAATTGGCGGAAAAAGACAAACCTAAAGGACTCTTAGTCAGCCAGAGTCAGCCGCCAGTCGTCAGCAAAAAAAGCGTCACCCCAGTAGATTCCTTTATAATTGATGAACAAAGTATCGTATTTGATTTCGGTCAAAATATGTCGGGAATGATCGAACTGACCGTTGCCGGGAAAAAAGGCGCAACTATCGATCTCTATTTTTCTGAAAAGAAAAATGAAAATAACGACATTGATCCCTATGCAGAATACAATGGGGCAAAAACATTCGTCAACTCTTACTGCAGCTACATATTGGCAGGCTCAGAAGAAGAAAATTGGAAGCAAAATTTTTCATATTTTGGCGGCAGGTATGTCAAGGTGACTGGTATTTCCACCTCTTCCGCCGACAATTTGCCTAAATTATTAGCTGTCAAAATCGATTATATTACCTCGGCCAGCAAACAGACAGGTACATTCTATACGGATAATAAAAAAATAAATGCCGTTTATGACTTAGTTATCCACTCTATCGATAGTAATCTAAAATCAGTCCACACGGATTGCCCAACACTGGAAAAATCAGCCTGGCTAGAAACTTCTCATCTTCTAGCTCCTTCGATCATGTATTATAAAGATGTCAGAGCATTATGGAATAAGATATTTTGTGATATTCGCAGCTGTCAGTATCAAGAGGGAGATTTTGAACGCTTCGGCGACGCTTTGCTGGACTATAAAGCAGCAGGTTTTATCCCGTCGCGAGCCCCTTATTATTCTGTAGTGGTCGCAAACACTCCTGTCGGTGATTTTTGGGACGCTTTAGCTTGGGGCAGCACCATTATTTTAGGAGTGGATTGGTATTATCAATATTACAATGACCTCAGCGTAATCGAGGAAAACTATCAAAGCGGCGCTGCCTATGTTCAATACCTTCTCACAAAAATCAATAACGAAGGTTTTTCAGATAATGGCTTAGGTGATTGGGGAAATCCTAATGATTTACTGCTGGCACACGCCAATGTCAATACAGCATTTTTATACAAAGACATCAAAACATTGGAAAAGTTTGCCCGACTGCTTCATAAAACCAAGGACGCAGAAATGTATTCTAATCAGGCGGAAAAAATTTTACAAAATTACAACTCAAAGCTTCTGAAGTACGATGAAAAATCAAAATTATGGTGCTATAACGCTCATCCGATAAGCGATGAACACAAACAATTTTTGCAAACGTGCGGCATAAAACTGAATGAAAAGGTCTCGTTGATAACCGTAGCCTGCCAGGCACTTCCGCTTTGCTTTGATATGGTTCCTAAAGAAAAAATGACAGATGTTCGATCGGCTTTATTGCTTGCCCTTAAAAAAGACGGCTTTATGGTCGGTGAAATCACTCTTCCATTTCTCTTAAGACAGTTATCTATTATGAATGAGGATAAAATCATTGTTGATTTTATGTTGAATGATCAGCATCCCAGCTACTATCGCTTCATCGAAAAAGGCGAAACGACTCTGCCTGAATTTTGGAACGATCAGGCACGAAGCAGGAATCATGATATGATGGGCCATATAGTAGAATGGATGTATGGGGGAATTGCCGGAATAAAAAATGATTCGGCCAGCTTCAAAAAAATACTTATCCAGCCATTTATGCCAAAGAACACTTCCCTCATCCACTGTACTTACCATTCTATTCAGGGAAAAATTGAGATCCATGTACAGGAAACTGCTGAAAAAATAGAACTGACAGTGGAAATACCCGTCAATTCAGAAGGAATTTTAGATATCAGCAAATTGACAACTAATTATTCAGGTGTCATTATAAATGATCAAAAATATAATATGGAAAATAAAAATATGTTTTTTGAATCTGGAATTTATAAAGTGACTGTGTTCAAATAACTTTCTTATAAGATGGATCTTTTCATTTTATTGTTTCAGAACTATTCTATTTATCGTTTACTTTTGAGAGAGCAGCCTTTCCACCTAAGGTCAGCAAGAAAAAAAGAAGTCTTGAAATCGGCTGTTTAAAGCTTTTTTCAAGACTTTTTTATTTATCCTGTGGTCCTCCAGCAAAATGATTTCGTTTCTCACATTTTCTTTAGTGCCTTAATTCTTTTGTTCGGTTAAAATAATTGGCCCGTTATGAGTAATAGCAAGAGAATGTTCATATTGTGCACAATAGCCGCCATCTATAGTCCGTGCTGTCCACCCGTTCGGATCCATCTTCATCCGCCAGGTTCCTGTTGTGATCATCGGTTCGATCGTG
>JAATEZ010000007.1 GCA_015655485.1 Lactobacillales bacterium
ATCACGATCGATTTACCAAATCAGCAAGTGATTTCTGAGGTTGGGATATTTGATTTTGAAATTGATCCAACCTGGAAAGAAAAATTAGTGAATGGCTTGGACTATATTGCGTTGACTCTGGAGCATGAAGAACTCATCACAACTTATGAAGCGGATATGCCGGCTTATTGGCAGGAAAAGGGATAGAAATAAAAAAATATTTTTATTGAACATCTGGGAATAATCATGAAAGATAAGAATTTTCGAACGGAATTTAGTCAAGCTAAATCAAAAAAGATGGTTAGGGACTTTTATTTGAACTGATCCCTGCCATCTTTTATTTATCATGTTTTTGATGCCAGTCTTTGATTTGATCCATTCTTTTTTTAACTTTTTCCTCGGAGCCTTGTGTGGTTGGCAGATAATAACGGTGACCTACTAAAGAATCTGGTAAACATTGAAGTGTGGTCAATTTGTCCTCTGTATTATGAGCATATTGATAATCCGCTCCATAATTTAATTCTTTCATCAATTTTGTTGGAGCATTTCTCAGTTGGAGCGGAACCGGTTCATCGATTTGTTCCAGAGCATCTTTTTTGGCTTTTCCGTAGGCTGTATATAGAGCATTCGATTTTGGTGCAAGCGATAAATAGGTCACTGCGTGGGTCAAGTGAACATTACATTCTGGCATTCCTAAAAAATGACAAGCCTGATAGGCAGAGACCGTGATCTCTAAGGCGCGGCTATCCGCCATACCGACGTCTTCACTGGCAAAACGGACCAAACGCCGAGCGACATAAAGCGGATCCTCTCCTGCTTCCAACATGCGTGCCAACCAATAGATCGCAGCATCAACATCGCTGTTCCGCATCGATTTATGCAAGGCAGAGATGATATTATAGTGCTCTTCACCATTTTTATCATAAAGCAAGGATTTTTTTGATGTGATCTGCTCGAGGATCTCTTTATTAATGACTATTGTTTTATCTTTGTTCGTCTGACCGTTTAGCACAGCCATTTCGAGTGTGTTGAGTGCTACGCGGCCATCTCCGTTGGCAAATCCTGCGATTATCTGCAAGTCTTCTAGAGTAAATTTAATATTTTCTTGACCAAAGCCACGGGGATCTTCTAACGAACGGGTCAAAAGAGTCATCAAATTATCTTTAGAAAGAGCTTTGAGTACAAATACTTTACATCGGGACAATAAAGCTGAGTTGATTTCAAAAGACGGATTTTCTGTGGTCGCGCCAATCAAAATGACACTGCCGCTTTCTACATAAGGAAGAAAAATATCTTGTTGTGCCTTGTTGAATCGATGGATTTCATCGAGAAACAGAATCGTTTTCTCATCAAAATCACGATTACTTTTGGCTTCTTCCAGGGCTTGCTTGATATCTTTAGTCCCGCTTGTGACTCCGCTAAAGGTCAAAAAATCAGCCTTTGTCTGGTGAGCAATGATTCGTGCCAAAGTCGTTTTCCCCACACCGGGCGGTCCCCAAAAAATCATAGAGGATACTTTGTCCGACTCGATCAGTTGACGTAAAATTTTTCCGGGACCCAGCAGGTCTTCTTGACCAATAAATTCATCTAATGTTTGTGGGCGCATTCGACTAGCCAGAGGGGCATTTTGATCATTCGCGTGAAAAAGAGAAACTTGTTTCAATGAAATTCACCTGCCTTTTTCCTCATTATAACATTTACTTTTTTTTAGTGTGAGCAAACACTTTGTTAGGTTATTCGGAGCTGATCAAGTTCAATAAATTCTGTAAAGCGTGGATAAACTTCTGGCGATCCTCATGGGTAAATGTTTTGGGTCCTTTAGTATGGTGCCCGCTTTTTCGAAGCATGGCACTTTGATATCGGCTCTCTAGTAATCCGTCCATGTTGTTTTGATCATATTGGAATCCTTTATGATGAAGGACAGAGCAACCTTTTCCTAAAGCAAGAGAAGCTAAGCCGTAGTCTTGAGTGATCAGCAGGTCGTTTTTACAAATGAGCTGAATGATGCGATAATCTGCTGCATCAGCGCCGCTGTCTACATAAATGACTTGGACATTTTCTGGTAAAACTTTTGCTGAGTAATGGGGAATACTTGTTACGATAACTACTGGGAGCTGTCGCAGCAAAGCTTCAGCTATCACTTCATCTTTTACCGGGCAAGCATCTCCATCAATGAATATTTTCAAAATAATTCCCGCTTTCTTAACAAGGTGTTTTTATTAGTGTAGCATATTCTATGTATTAAGTAATAAGAGGAAGCAACAAAAATCAGACAAAATTGTGCGGCTCATAGTAAAAATTTGATAGAATAAAGAGGCAAATAACTGCTTAAAAATTTGGGGTTTTAATTTATAAACAGGAAAAGGAGTTTAACATGGAAATACGAAAAAGTTCTTTAGTCGATTTGAAAGAAATTTTAGCTATTTATGCTCAGGCACGTCAGTTTATGGCAGAAAATGGCAATCCTGATCAGTGGGGGAGCAAACATCCGCCAGAATCATTGATCAAGCAGGATATTACAACTGGATATAGCTATATTTGTCTGGAATCGGGAAGAATTTTAGGAGTCTTTTATTTTGCGGTGGCAGCTGATCCGACTTATGCTAAGATTTATGCAGGCAACTGGTTGAACGAATCGCCTTATGGAGTGATTCATCGAATGGCTTCTGCAGGCGGAAAAAAGGGAGCAGCATCTTTTTGTTTAGACTGGTGTTTGGCGCAATGCGGCAACTTGCGTATCGATACCCATCAGAATAATCTTCCTATGCAAAATTTATTAAAGAAAAATGGTTTTGCGCGGTGCGGCATTATTCACCTGGAAAACGGAGAGGAACGGATCGCCTTTCAAAAAATAAGCGAGTGACCACTTGTTTTAATGAATGGATCGGTCTCTAAAAAACGTTCTTACCAGTTGCCCGTATCCCAAAGTTTTCCATCCAGTTCGCCTTGCGTTTGTTCCATACGTTTATATTGCTCATCGAGCAATTGTTTAAGAGAAAAAAATAAAGCTTTTTGTGGATAAGTATGACTGTTTTGCATGAATTCATCTAATTGATTTTGGCACCATTCTTGTTCATTCATTTTATTCAGCTTCTTTCATTTCTTTAACAGTCTGAATCAGATCATCCAATGTTTCACGATTTTCTTGGATCAGTCTGATGACCAATTCGAGTTTTTGCTGTTGTTTTTCAGTAAGGCCCAGCATGCCCGTTGTCTGGAGCTGCTGTAAAAACCAGGCTTCTGCTGTTTTTAAGGATGGATCGCTTTCTTTGGAAAGATACTGTTGGTAACGAATCAACAGCCACATTTTTTCATTCTCGCTTTGATAAGCAAATTGAGTCAAAAAGAAAGGCGGCAGATAAATCATTTGACATTTGTTGGCCAACGCCTGAAAGGGTCGGGTCAGCTCAGCAATGGTGAATTGTTCTGAGGAACCGGCTTGATACTCTCTTTCGGGAACACTGGCGGTGATGACCAGTCCAAATTCTTTTTTTAATAAAGCAGGTCGCGATGACTGATAAGCAAATTTTGCAGTGAGCACTTCCTCTTGCCATTGCTTTAAAAGAGCAGGAGCACTATACCAGTAAAAGGGAAATTGAAAAAGGATCCGCTCATGGTCCCGCAATAGTTGCTGCTCTTTTAAGAGATCAAAATGTCTGTCTGGATAACTGCTTTCTAGATGATGAAGAGTTACTTCTGGAAGCTGGCGGGCACTTTCAATTAAAAATTGCTGTGTCGCTGAATTTTGAATATCCGGATGTGAAAGAATCAGTAGGGTTCTCATGATTTGTTCAAGCTCCTTGCTTTATTTAAATGTACTATAACATTTCTTCAAGGAAAACAACAAAAAAATCAACTTAAGAGTGATCAAAAAAAATTTGTTTAAGCTGAATTTTTTATCATGACGCCGAAAAGTGCCATTATTTGGCTGGAGGCCACTCCATTGATCCATTCAAATGATTCATCGACCGCTCCAATCAGAGCTGCCGTTAATGGATATTCATGGGTAAAAGCCGGAATTGCGCAGAACATCCTCATTAATTTTCCTGAAGGCAACTGCAAATGGCTCGTGACGAAACTGCGAAAACCGTTTCAAAGTATGGATGATCAGGAGTATAATAAAATCATTAAAGAAAGGAAGCGGTTTAGATATGTCAATGCTCGAGTGGCCTATTGAAAAGGCCTTTATGCTGATTGAACCAGGGCCAGTTGTTTTGGTGACGACAAATGAAAACGAGCGCAATAATATCATGACGATTTCTTGGCATATGGTGATGGATTTTACTCCTACAATTGCTCTGACAACGGGTCCGTGGAACTATTCTTTTCAGGCTCTGATACATACCAAAGAATGCGTATTGTCGATTCCAACAGTTGATCTTGCCGAAAAAACAGTCGGTATTGGCGATTGTTCAGGCACAGAAGTGGATAAATTTAAAAAATTCGAATTGACACCTTTAGCAGCAGTCGATGTGAAGGCACCGCTCATTAAAGAATGCCTCGCTTGTATAGAGTGTCGTGTCATGGATTATTTGGAGTCGCCGGGTCTGTTCATTCTGAAAGGAACCCGGGCGTGGATCGATAAGGAGCGTAAAGAGCGGCGGACATTTCATGCTAATGGAGACGGAACATTTATTGTGGACGGGGAGACTATTAATTTTAGGAGTTTGATGGAGGATAAGCTCCCATATGGTGTTTAATGACTGGTTCTTTGCAGCAAATTTCTGCTTGAAAGGTTATTTTGCATGGGTTGAAGAGAATAAAAATATTCAGTTTTACTTGATTTAGTAGCACAAAAACAGTTGATTAGTTAAAAAAGACAAATTCCGTACGAGTCAAAAAGCACTTCATATGGAATTTGTTATTTTTATTTTTTAAAAA
>JAATEZ010000117.1 GCA_015655485.1 Lactobacillales bacterium
CTTTTTTAGTAGAAATGAACGTTTCTTTCCTTCCGTTAGGAAGGAATCCAGCCAATTTGTAAAAAAAGAAGGAAAAATTTCTGTTTCACCTAATTTTTTGATAAAAATGTTCCTGTATAAAAATCTATGAATGATTCAGGTGAAGGATAAATAATAATTATATTCAAACGATTTTGAGTTTGCTGTTTTTGGATTTGAATTATTTTATAGATTGTTTTTCAATATGCTGCTACTATCACTATAAATCGAATGGGGGAATTATCAATGAAAACAGAAGAGCATCAAATGTATAAAATTGGTGAGCTGAGTAAAATTATTGGAATGTCGCCTTACACTATTCGTTATTACGATAAAATAGGAATTATACGTCCGGCAAGTGTCTCATATAACAACTATCGATATTATTCTTATGATCAATTTTGGAAGTTTGAGTTATTGAAAATTGGCAGACAACTGGATTTTAATTTGCGGCAGCAAAAAAAATTAGTATCTATGAATAAAAACGAAAGTGTTATCGAGTTGATCCGCTGTCAAAAACAAAAAGCTCAGGAAAAATTAGAAAAATACGAAAAAATTGTGGATGATTTGACCTGGTTTGAAAATCAGTGGAAAGAACTGTCTCATTTTAAGCAGCTGCATAAAATACAGTCCGAGTGGTGCAGTGATCGAACGGTGATTTATCACAAAAATTTGCGTGAATCAAAAGAATTTCATTTAACATTGCAAAATATCTCAAAGTATGAAATTTCAATCAGTACTTCTGTTAAAAGAAAATATGGCTATATATTAAATGTGGAAGCTTTTTTAAAGAATGAATTTAAAATGGAGGGAGAATTTTTATATTTATACCGTAATGAGTATGATTCTGTCAATCAGGAAAATCTTTTGTCTTTTCCTGAAGGAGAGTATATATGTACAGACGTTGAAGTATTCGATTACAAATTCATGGAAATTTCATCCCTATTAGAATATATTGAGCAGCATGCTATTCATCCCAAAAAAGTGATTCTCGAGGAAATTGGTTTGCCTTTGTTTGAACATAGAAAAAAATTACTTTGCAAAATCATGGTGGTTATTTAGATAAAATCAACAATTTTTTGAAAAAAGATTGACAGAAGCTTCCTCAGAGATTACAATTGCTTTGTAATACGTTATATAACGTATTAGACAGTTTTAGGAGGGATATTGATGGATGTAAGTAAAATTGTGGATCAAGTGGTCAAGAAAAATGAAGGTGAGGGGACTGAAATATATTTTGTTGCTTGTGGCGGTTCATTAGTAGACATGTATGTCGCCGATTACTTTCTAAAAAGCGAAGCGAAAAAAATTGGGACAGGGTGGTATACGGCCAATGAATTTGTACATGTATTGCCTAAACGATTAAATGAAAAATCTGTTGTCATTCTTTGCTCTCATGGTGGGGACACACCAGAAACGGTTGCGGCAGCAAAAGCTGCAAAAGAATCCGGGGCACAAACGATTGGATTGACTCATAATACGAAAGCGGGTTTGCTGAAATACTCTGATTATTCACTCGTCTATGAATGGGGCGACGAAACGAATGTCAAAAACAACCCAATGGCTCTTATATTAGACTTAACGGTTTCCATTCTAAATGCTGTGGAAGGCTATTCTGCCTATAATGATTTTAGAACGGGAATGGAACGGATCAATTCCATCATTGAGAAGGCCCGAAAATTAGTTGCAGTCAGAACGAAAAAATTTGCCGAAAAATATGGTCAAGAAAAATTATTTTATGTCTTAGGCAGCGGTCCCTCTTTTGGACATGTCTATGGTTTCTCCATTTGTTCATTAATGGAAATGCAATGGATCAACGCTTCAGCAGTTCATACAGGGGAATATTTTCATGGACCTTTTGAAGTTACGGACAAAGAAACGCCTTATATCCTGCTGGTCAATGAAGGAAGAACCAGAGCTCTAGATGAAAGGGCTAAACTTTTTTTGGATGAATATGCAGAAAAAGTCGAGATCGTTGATGCCAAGGAATTAGGTCTGGGAACGATTGAAGACAGCGTGATCGAGTTCTTTAATCCTATTCTTTTTTACAGTGTATTATGTGAATATAGAGAAGCTTTGTCCGTTGTTCATGAACATCCGCTAGAGACTAGAAGATATATGGGAAAAGTCAACTATTGATCAAAAATGAGGTGATCGAATGCTTAGAGTGCTTGGTTTAGGAGATGAAGTCGTCGATAAGTATGTCAATTTGGGGATCATGTATCCAGGAGGAAATGCGCTGAACTTTGCTGTTTTTGCTAAGAAATTAAGGCAGAATGCCGCTTTTATGGGTGTTTTTGGGTCTGATGAAGAGGCGCGGCATGTGGAGCAGGTGATCGATGAATTAAAAATCGACCATACTCATTCTCGACATTTTCCAGGTGAAAACGGCTGTGCCCGTGTGGAGGTTTTAAAAGGAGACAGGATCTTTCTAGGGAGTAATGAAGGAGGTGTAACAAAAGAATATCCTATTCAATTAACAAAAGAAGATAAAGAATATATCGCTGCTTTTGATTTGGTTCATATGGGTCTGTACAGTCATGTGGAGCATTTATTACCTGATTTGTTAAAAATTGGGACAAAATTGTCTTTTGATTTTTCAGATGACTTTACCGAAGAGGATATCAAAAAAAATATTGATTTTGTGAACTTTGGATTCTTTTCCTGCAGTGATTTTTCAGATGAAGAGGTTAAAAAATTTCTTGAGAATCATTTTCAACCGCACAATTCGCTTCTCTGTGTGACTCGTGGAGAACACACTGTAGTCGCTTATAATGGACTGGAATTTTTCGAAGCTGAACCCGATTTTGTGACTGCTGTGGATACCATGGCAGCTGGAGATTCTTTTTTAACTGCTTTTTTGATTGACTACCTCTTGACTCAGGGAAAAGAGATTGTTGGATCTCTAAAAAAAGCGAATAAATTTGCGGCGCAATCTTGTCTAATAGAAGGTTCTTTTGGATATGGAAAGAGTTATAAATAGCTCTTTCTTCCTTGTAAAAATAATTAGCATTTGTTAAGCTGATAGTAAAAGTATTTAGGAAAGCTGGGACATTATGTTAATTAATAATGCGCAAACTCCATTATATATTAAGTTAAAGGATTCTATTAAGGATAAGATCACTAATGAAAAATACAAACTAAACGATAAAATTCCGACGGAAATAGAATTAAGTGAAATTTATGGAGTAAGCAGAATCACTGTTAGAAAGGCTGTTAAAGAATTAGTAGAAGAAGGTTACTTAGTAAAAAAACAAGGCAAAGGAACATTTGTCAGTCATAAAAAATTAAACCGGAAAATAGAATATGTAGCGGGTTTCACTGACAGTTGTATTCAAAACGGCTTTAAATCAAGCAGCAGGATCCTGCAAAGAAAAGTGATCAAAGCTTCTGACGAACTTAAAAATAAACTCCGGCTTTCTGCAGGAGAAGAAGTTATTTATATTCAAAGAAAAAGATATGCAGATAACATTCCGGTAATGATTGAAAATAATTTTTTTGCGGCTGATTCATTTGCTTATCTATTAAATGAATCACTGGAAGGTTCTTTGTATAAGCTGCTGAAGGAAACGCATGATATTGACGCAGTAAATCCCGGTGAGACGACACTTGAACTGGTGATGTCGGATGAAAAAACATCAAATATTTTAGAACTTCCTATCGGAACACCGCTTTTTTTTATGGATACCATCATTTATGATCAAAATTTTATACCGATTCATGCAGGTCACCAATACTATCTTGGAGACTTTTATAAGTTCAGTATTTAGAACAACTATTAAACATGCGTTTAATAGAAAACATTTGTAAACGCTTGCTAAAGGAGGATCATTATGTTCGCTGATGTGATCATCAGATCAAAATATATTTTTGATGGAATAGGCGATAAAACTTTTAAGGGATGTATAGTAATAAAGGCGGGGACCATTTTAAATGTTTATCAAGATTGGGATTATGGAAATTGGGTAAATGAAAACACACAAATTTTGGCCTATGATGATTCTTTTGTCATGTCTGGGATCCACGATGACCATGTGTTTTTTACAGGTTATTTATCTCAAAATGCCGGACTTGATTTGTCAGAAACGGCCGACCCGTCAGAAGCGTTAGAAATAATTATTAAGTTTATCAAGAACAATAGTTTTTCAGACAAACCAATCTATGCTCATGGCTGGGATCAATCAAAATGGTCAAAAAAACCTGCGGTATCTTTACTTGATGATTTAAATTATCAGGGACCCATATGCGCCATTGATTCTGGACGCAGCTATTGCTGGATGAATTCGAATGCC
>JAATEZ010000248.1 GCA_015655485.1 Lactobacillales bacterium
AGGGGTATCGATTTCTAAATTAGGTTGCAAAATTAGCGAAAAAATAGTAGTCTCATTTACATATAGCCTTTTTTTATGATTAATTTGAAAATTTACTGCTTCAAATGGTATCAGAAACAGGATAAAAACATTACTTTTGCACAAAAATATACAACCAATTCCATGTTTTTTAGGGGCGTTTTTATGAAATTAATTAAAAACTATTTCATTGTTTTTCTATGTGCTATTTTGTTCGTCTTAAGCTTTGTGCCAATTTTTATTTTGGCTCAGGATGCAAGATTTACAGTCGTACTTGACGCCGGACATGGTGGACATGATCCGGGGGCGATGGGTACCTTTTCACGCGAAAAGGATATAAACTTGGCGATAGAATTAGATTTAGGTGCCTTGATAGAACAAAACTTCAAAGATGTAAAAGTTGTTTATACTCGTAAAACAGATAAGTATCTGACGTTGCAGGAACGTGCAGATGTGGTAAATGATCATCATGCTGATTTGTTTATTTGTGTTCATACTAATTCATCACTTAGTCCTGCTGCATTTGGGACTGAAACGTTTACGCTGGGATTGGCAAAGACAAAAGCGAATCTTGATGTTGCAATGCGTGAAAACTCAGTGATTCTTTTGGAGGAAGATTATCGTTCGAAATATAAAGGCTTCGATCCCAAATCCGTTGATTCATATATAATGTTCGAATTTATGCAAGACAAGTATATAGACAAAAGCGTAGAATTCTCATCGGCTGTTCAAAAGCAATTTGTAAGTTATTGTGGGCGTACCGATCATGGAGTCCGACAAGCTGGTTTTTGGGTTTTACATCGTTCGGCTTGTCCAAGTGTTTTAGTTGAAGTTGGCTTTATCTCGAATCCCGCTGAAGAACGTTTTTTGACGTCAGAGCAAGGGCAAAAGCAAATGGCTACGGCAATTTATAATGCTTTTGTTGATTATAAAAAGTCGCATGATAAAAGATCGGGTCGTCCAATTTCAAATGTCTCAAAAATAGAACAGCCTGTTTCTGTGGCAGAAACCAGAGTAAGTAAACAAAGCAGACAGGCTGAAGAAGATAAGAAACCAGCAGAAAAGGAAGTTGTTGGAAAACAAAAGATAGTTGATATTTCAAAATTATCCGATACATCAAAAACTCAGGTATTGAATCCCGTAACAATACAACGGGAAAATAAAGCAAATACGAAGCCAGTGTTTAAGGTGCAGTTACTTGCTGCAAGGGTTGCATTGTCTAAAAATGCTCCTGACTTTAAAGGTGTAGAAAATGTTGATTTTTTTATTGAAAACAAATATTATAAATATACTTTGGGCGTAGAAACCAGTTATTCTAAGATTCAACAAATTCGAAAATCAATATTATCTAAATTCCCGAATGCATTCATTATTGCTTTTGATGGTGATAGAAAGTTGTCACCGAAAGAAGTTTTGGAACTACCCCGATAGACTGAATTTTTTTTTACAAATCGTAGTCGCATCATTAAAAAAATCAGAATGAAAAAGAATCATTTTACCCGCGAAGTTAAAGTTGGACTAATGGCTATCATAGCTGTTTTTGTATTATATTTTGGCTTGAATTTTTTGAAAGGAATTGATATATTTTCACCAGTTAGTTATTATTACGCCCGATATGAGAATATTGGAGGGTTGGTTCCTTCATCCCCTGTTTTTGTAAAGGGATTTAAAGTTGGTCAAGTAGAACAGGTAAAATATGATTTTTCTAAAAAAGAATCATTTGTTGTGAAGATTTCGGTTTCAAAAAATATTAAATTGCCCAAAGGAACAAAAATAGAATTATATGACGATGGTTTAATGGGCGGTAAGGCTATTCAGTTGGTGTTTGAACCAATTTTAGCTTCGCAAGAGATGCATCAGCCTGGTGACACAATTGAGTCCAAGGTTGGCATAGGTCTCATGGCGCAGCTTTCTGGAGATTTGGTTCCAAAAATAGAAAGCATTTCTACGCAGGCCGATTCACTGATTCGTTCAGTGCGTGTTTTGGTTGAAAATAAAAATCTAAATAAGAGTATTGAATCTATTCAACAAACTACTGCTAATTTGGCTGTAAGTTCATCTCAGTTAAAAAAAATAATGAATAACGATGTGCCCCGTATACTTGGAGATGTAAATGTGATAACATCCGATTTTAAACAAGTCAGTGGAAATCTCAAGAAAATTGATTACGTGGGTACCTTTGCAAGCATCAATCATACAATATCGAATTTGAGTCTAATTACTGATAAAATTAATAATTCAGAAGGTACGCTTGGCATGTTGGTAAATAATAAGGATCTGTACATTAATCTTTCAAATACGGCAGCCAGTTCTGATAAATTATTGATAGATTTACAGAAAAATCCAAAACGATATGTCCATTTTTCGCTTTTTGGAAGTAAAACAAAATAGCCTTGCTATTTTGAATAGTTCTAAATAGCGGTGAGAACTAAATATTTTTTTGTTTAAGATTTTTCACAGCCAAAACCTTTTGTTAACAAGAGTTTCGGTTTTTTTATCACGTTTTTTTTTTAATATCCTATCAATTTGTTAATGTCTTTAGAATCAGTGATGTTACAAATAAGTTACAATTAACTATTTGAAAATCAACTAAATTACATAATGTTCTGATATTAAAACTAATGGTTTGGTTTGAAAAACTCCTAAATAAAAATGATTTTTTTATCTCAGAAAAGTTTTAGAATTTTGTAGAACTGAAAATAGCCAGTATAATAAAACGCTATTTGATTAGTTACGATTTGTTTGTTTGTATCTTTCGAAGTTATTAATTATTTTTTTTGAACTAAAACCAAAATGTTGAATAATCACGATCAATTATGAGTCGCTGTTTAAGCGTTATTAAAGACAATATAAGCGAAGCATCATATAACACCTGGTTCGCGCCGATTACAGCTCTGAAATACGAAAATAACATATTTGTATTGCAAGTGCCAAGTCAGTTTTTCGTTGAATATATTGAAGAAAAATATAT
>JAATEZ010000273.1 GCA_015655485.1 Lactobacillales bacterium
CCCGGTTACGTGGGTTATGAAGAAGCCGGTCAGCTGACTGAAAAAGTGCGACGCAAACCTTACAGTTTGATTTTATTAGATGAAATAGAAAAAGCACATCCGGACGTTCTGCATATGTTTCTGCAAATACTGGAAGATGGGCGCCTGACGGATGCTCACGGCCGAACGGTCAGCTTCAAAGATACTTTGATCATTATGACCAGCAACGCCGGAACTGGAGAAGCTGAAAAAAATGTTGGCTTCGGTGCGATAAAAACTGAAAATAATCAATCTGTGATCGGCGACTTAAAACAATTTTTCAAACCCGAATTTTTAAATCGTTTTGATGGGATCATTGAATTTAAAGCTCTATCTAAAAAAGATTTGCTAAAAATAGTAGACCTTATGCTAAGAGAAGTGAATTCGATGTTAAAAAATCAACAGCTTCAAATCACTGTTGATAATAATGTGAAAGAACGTCTGGTTGATTTGGGCTATAATCCATCCATGGGGGCTCGTCCGCTTCGTCGGGTTATTCAAGAACAAATCGAAGATGGAATAGCCGAGGATTATCTTGATCATCCTGAAACACATGAGTTTACTGCTTCATTAACAAATGAAAAAAGGATCGTTGTTACGAGCTCAAAAGAAAAAATCACGGCAAATTCTGTTAGTGAAACAAAGACTCCTGAACAGATTTCCAATTAAGCCGGCTCATTTATAACAATTGGAAAAGTTAAAATGATTAGAAAATGTATACACCCAAAAAATAAAATTTAAATTACTTTTTATATTTTATCCAAGCAGAAAGAATAAAAGCCCAAAAAGCTTTTATTCTTTCTGCTTTTTTGATTGTATTTATTTATTCAAAATCACTGGGCTTTTTTCTTTTATTCTTCCGAAAAAAAGCATATAATTACAGTATATATTTATAAAAAAAATCGACTTTTTATAGGGGAGGTGAATTGTATGAAATTAGTGGATGTAACCAATAGTTATTCCCAACTGGTATCGAGCCAACTGGATAATACCGATGCAAACTTTGTCAAAGTTTACTCGCTCGGAAAAACCAATGTTGTTTTTACTCAGGCACCCGGTCATAATGAGATCGTTATTGTTAACGAAACCCGAAGAGTTCGGCAAGTCGAAATAGATTTCGTTATTGAAAAATTAATAGCAGAAGAAAATAGAGCAAGTATCAATATAATTCGCATGGATGAATTAGTTGAAATATCAATTCCTGCTCCTGATTTTCAACGCTCATCCTAAAAAATGCAAGATTATTTTTATAAATTAGGTAGTTAGTTTTTATACAGAAAACGCAAAAGACAGTCGTTGAATTTTGTCTCTCAGCATAAATAAAAGATGTAGAAAAAGGTTTCCCGCACTTCTTCTGCATCTTTTAAAAGTCCTTCATTTTTCTGGCATTCTTTTAAAAAAATAAACCTGGCTGACCGATCTCAAGATCCATAAATAAAACCAGTTATTGCGGAAGCTTCTTTCTTGGAACTGTCCCCTTACGATTTTGCTTTTCTTAAAAGATTTGATATAAAAACTTCTCATTCTCACTCTGGGTCCTCGGCGGATCCTGTATGGCCAATAATTTCCCTCTTGAATTTTTTATTCTAACTTCTCTTTTGACAAGTTCGCATTGCTTCTTCATCAAAATATCCCGTCGCTCAGTTATTCCAGTTCATCAATCAATAAACCGATAAACCAAATTTTAATGCTGAATTTCTTTGCGAAAATTTCCAGGCGTCCTTCCCAGCTTTTTTTTAAAGATTCTATTGAAATAACTTGGCTGGTAACCCACTTTTTCGGCTATTTCGTTGACTTGCAGATCTGTTTTTCTTAATAACTCTTTTGATTTTTCAATACGCAGATCTGTCAAATAATCAATATAACTGACACCTAGATACTTTTTAAATTCTCTGCTCAGGGAATGGATATCTGTTTGTAAAAGCTCTGCACTTTGCTCTAAAGAAGTCGAAGCGTCCTGATAATTTTCATTTAAAAATTGAACTAGCTGCGCTATTTTTTGAATCAGATTTTCATTATTCAAACTTTCCAAAAGCTCCATTGAAGGAAAGAAAAGCGAGTCAAGCAGCAAGTAAGTTAATTCTTCATTATCAAAAACAAAATTTAATAAATA
>JAATEZ010000183.1 GCA_015655485.1 Lactobacillales bacterium
ATGATCATCGTCGAAATAAAGTGAGGTAAATAGGTTGTTACTTGGAAAAATTTTTTAAAAAAATTGTCTTTTAATTGATGGCACAAAAGGGCTAATAAAATTGGTAAAGGAAACCCTACCAAAATGGAATAGGCGCTAATGACAAAGGTATTGCGAATCGTGTTGACAAACTGGTATGAATGAAAAAACTGAACAAAATGCCCAAAACCCACGAAAGGGCTTCCAAATATTCCTAAAGCCGGCGTATAATCTTCAAATGCAACAATGATCCCAAACATAGGAATATACGTAAACATAAAAAGAATTATTGCCGCAGGCGCAATCATTAAATATAAAGGTAAACTTCGTCTAATTTTTTTGTATAGCTTCGTTTTGGTTATTTTTTTCGATTTTTTAAGTGCATTTTCCATCGTCCTCCTCCTCACTATTTTTTATAAGAAGCCTGCCTTGTTTACTTTTCTCAACATTCTCCACCGCCAACAACTTTTATTTTAATCTTGAAGCGATAACTGAATAACTTGGTTCTTTTCAGCTGAAACAAAAATGGCGTCCATAATTTTCAAAACAGTCCGTACTTCTTGATAGCTGATTCGCATTTTACCATTTTTCTGAGTAACATCAATCACATTTTGATAAAAACTAGGCACTTGTTTTTGACTCATTTTTGGAAAAGATCGTTTTTCCAATATGCCTTCTGATAAGGGAGCTAAGGTTCTGGTTAACCCTTGCCCCGCTTGAATAGCACCAATCTCTTCTGAATTCCAGCCAGCAACTTGACGCACAATCGCTCCCTCCATATCCCAATCATTTAGCATAATCGTTCCTTGCGTTCCTTTGATATACCATCTAGATTGTTTAATGAAATTAGTGGTATCCACATTCATCTCAACGAATTTTCCATTCTCAAATTCTAGAATGGCGGTACAACCATCATCCACTTCATAACCCAAAGCATAACTTAATGAAGCATAGACGCTCTTAATTGAGCAGCCCATTAGATCCACGATTTGATCCAGTAAATGAACGCCCCAATCTAAAACCATCCCGCCGCCCCTAGCTTTTTCTTGGCGCCAACCAGAAGGTACGCCATGATCGCCCTGGACTCGGCTCTCAACCCGTAAAAGGCTTCCAATAACCTGCTCAGCAAATAATTCTTGTAAAATCAAATAGTCTTCATCCCAGCGACGGTTTTGGTGTACAAACAAACGCAAGTGTTTTTTATCTGCAAGCGTCGTCAATTCGTCAAAATCGGCTACACTCAGACACACAGGCTTTTCACAAATAACATTTTTCCCGCTTAACAGCGCCTGCTGGACACATTTTTTATGAAAATCGTTGGGGGTTGCCACTAATACCACATCTACTTTAGGATCAGATAATAAATCTGCGTACGATGAATATTTATGGTAGCCATCGGTTTGCGCAAGTTCTTGTCTAACGGGCGAAATATCATAAAAGCCGCATACATTTACTTCTGATTCTTTGGTGATTAGTTCCGTGGCATGGAATCTGCCCATGCCGCCGTAACCTATTATTCCTACATTCAACATTCTTATGCTTCAACTCCTTCTTGATCTATTCAAGGAATGATAACGTTTTTACTCATTTTGTCTGGCTAGACCAGTACTTCGTGCCCCGTTTCAGCAGAAGCGTACACTGCATCAAGAATACGCATACTTTTAATTCCTTCATCTGCCTCAGCAATACAGGTTGATTGCCCTTGGACACATGTAATAAAATGATTGATTTCTTTGACAAAGGCTGCTTCAAAATCAAAAGCTGTGTCGATCAATAGCTGCGTGTCCGCCATATACCCATTGATATTGGTCGCTAAGTTAAATTTATCGCCAATCTGAATACCGCCTTGATCGCCAAAGAGCTCTATTTTTTCATGATCCTTTTCAATAAATAAACTATAACTTGCTTCCAATTGAACAATTTGCCCTTCTTTAAAGCGAATCGTTGCACCAGCATAATCTTCTACGTCATAGATTTGGTTCTCTTGAGTTGAAGCTTGATAACCAGCTTTTTTTTTGATTTCTTTTTGTGGTCCAATCGTTTGAAAGGTGTAACCATAAACAGATATTGGTTCTGGTGAGCCTAGTAAGTAGATCATCATGTCTAGCGTGTGCACGCCTAAATCAATTAAAGGACCGCCGCCAGATTTTTTTGAGTCGCTGAACCAACCGCCGGGGCTCCCGTTTCTGCGGAGATATCTTCCCTTGGCTAAATAGATCTGCCCAAGAACGCCGCTGGCGACCATATCTTTCATGATTTCAACATCGTTTCCAAAGCGTTTGACCAAACCAACCATCAATAGTTTTTTATTAGCGGCTGCGGCAGCTTTCATAGTGGATGCTTCCTTTAAATTTAAAGCCATTGGTTTTTCGCAAAGAACATGAACCCCATGGTTTAATGCAGCAATGCTGCATTCGGCATGAGCCGAATTCCAAGTACATACACTGACTGCATCCAGCTGTTCATTCGTCAGCATTGCTTCTACATTGGTATACCCCCGTTCAACTCCATGTTCTTGAAGCATTGCTTCTAATCGAGACTGATTAATGTCACAAAAAGCTACTATTTCTACTTGTTTGTTTTGACGATAAGAAGCAATATGAACTTGTGCAATGGAGCCTACCCCAATAATTCCGACTCTCAACTTTTCTGGCAACTTATTTTCCTCCTCGTTCCTTTGCTACTATTTTTTTCAGGTAATGCACAGCCAATTCTATATCCTCAAACGGCTGATCGCCGACTTCACGTTCAATTGTCAAAAAGCCATGATACCCAATTTGATCTAACGCTTGTAAATAGCGGGGAAAATCAACCTCTCCTTGTCCTAATGGAAGTTCAATCCAAGCATCCGGACCAGCCTCATATTGTCCTTCTGTTAGCGGCTTACCATCCTTCGCATGAGTATGAACGATGTAATCTTTTAAAATAGCTACACCTTTAATTGGATCATCTTTTGCCACCATCACTAAATTAGCTGGATCATAATTGAGCGCTATCCCCTTTGATGGCAGTTTATCCAAAAAATTTCTCAAACGAAGCGCGGGTTCAGAACCCGTTTCAATTGCAAAGTGAGCATCTAATTGATTCGCATACTCGCTTAATTCAAAACATGCTTCTTGCATAATTTTATAGATATCACTGGTTTCATCCGCTGGAATGGTTCCAACGTGAGTTGTCACAATATCTGTTCCCAATTCTTTTGCCAATTCTAGA
>JAATEZ010000249.1 GCA_015655485.1 Lactobacillales bacterium
ACAAGTGTTTTTATCAACTTTCTGATAATTTTGTTATAATTAAACCTAAACATATTATTATAACCATTAAAACAACCTTAATAAAACAAGTTTTCAATTTTTAAGTGCTTTTGAGGACACCGGTCCCCTGCCGGTGTCCTATTTATGTGTCTGGCAGAATCTGCAAAAATCGTAATAAAAATAGCGGCAATAGGGAGCCTTGTTCCGCGAATGAAATATTTCTAAAATTCATTTCATTTTATTTCATTTCATTATTCAGCCCGTTCATTGTTCCAATGATTGTATAACTTAATTTCACCCAATATCATTAAGTTATACTAAAGAAAAAGTTATTATAATGCTGACTACGACAGCAAAAAAAGCAGGAAATTCTATTGTCCTCTCCATTCTTAAACAGTTTGAAGTTAAAACCGGAACAACCTATGTCATTTATAAAGTGGCGAATGGCAACTTGACTCTGACACCAAAGATTTCGAATCCTTTCACTTCAGAAGTACCTTACGCAGAGGAGAACGATCCTTTTTGGCAGGAAAATGCTGTTGGAAAAATGGAAGCTGGGGTATAAACCAAAACAAAGAGACTTCATTTGGCTGAATATTTCCCCTTCATTCGGAAAAGAAATGCGGGGGAATCATCCTGCGCTGGTAGTTTCATCCAACGTCTATAACCAAAAAACAAACGATGTAATCGTATGCCCTATTACCACTGGCGGCAAATTTGCTGGGTATGTTCCCCTGAATGGATATAAAACAACGGGAAGAATCAATGCTGCTCAGATTCATAGTTTTGGTACAAAAAAGAATCACCAGCGCGAAATTTGTTGGCAGATTAAGAAGTGATGACTTTTTAACGGGTAAACAAGTTCTGGATTATGCTTTGAATCTCGATTTTTAATTTCTATAAAACTAAATAGTTATTAGGGACATAGAAAAGAAAATTTTACATCATTCTATGTCTTTTTAATGTGTTAAAAACTGGCTAACTCTGGATGCTGATTCACTTTTGACATATTATTTTTATAGTGATGATCAATTTGGATGGAAAATTTTTAAAGTTTAAGAATTTAATGCGTCAAAATATATTTTCGCGCTAATGTTATTCTATAGATTATATTCTGCTTCAATTCGTGAATTAACATTTATGAAAATAGATAGCTTTCAAGATTGTTAAATGATTTTCTCTCTCTTTTAAAGCCCAAATTTCTCATTGCTTGCATAAATTTAAAAAAATATTCCTAATCATCGCAAGTTTGATATAATAGGAGCTATAATAAAAAATTAAAAAAGGTAACCATGAATTTTGGAAATTTATCTAGAAATAAAATGAGCCATTTTTTGTTAACGAATGGGAGTGAACACTAATGAAGAAAGTAATCGATGTGGTCGGAGCGATCATCATTAAAGATAAAAAAATTTTATGCGCGCAAAGAGGAAGGGAGAAATCTTTGGCGCTAAAATGGGAATTTCCTGGCGGCAAGATCGAAGCGGGTGAAACGCCACAATTGGCACTGGAACGAGAAATAAGAGAAGAGCTAGCCTCTTCAATTGCGGTTACGGAAAAGTTTGAAGAGACGGTTTATGAATATGACTTTGGGATCGTTCATTTGACGACTTTCTTATGTCAATTAATTGAAGGTGTGCCTAAGCTGACCGAACATCAGGAGGTTCGGTGGGTAGAACCAAATCAATTAGCGGCTTTAGATTGGGCGCCGGCAGATTTGCCAGCGGTAAAAAAATTAGGAGTCCTAAAACTATGACGGATACCAGACAAGCCATTCAAGATTCTGTGTTTAAGGGTCTTATCGACGGAACAGCATTAGCTGCGGAGAATTATCAACCGAGTTTATTAATGAATGATCAGAAAAAGGAACAATATGTGATTCAGACATTACAGCAGGAACTTGCCAGTTGCCGAGAATTTTTCTTTTCTGTGGCTTTTGTAACAGAAGGTGGGCTGGATTTTATTAAGACGCAGTTAGCCGATTTAGCAGCAAAGGGAATCAAAGGGAAGCTAGTGACTTCCAACTATCTGAATTTTAATACCCCTAAAATTTTTCGGGCACTCTTAAAAATTCCTAATTTAGAAGTTAGAATGACTAACCAGTCCGGTTTTCATGCGAAGGGATATCTGTTTACTCATAAAAAGTATCATTCTATCATCATTGGTAGTTCGAACTTGACTATGACTGCATTGAAAGTCAATTATGAATGGAATGTCAAATTAACTAGCTATGAACAGGGAGAATTAATTCAAGATATTGAACAGAAAATGACGGCGATTTGGGAG
>JAATEZ010000310.1 GCA_015655485.1 Lactobacillales bacterium
CAGGGTGCTCCAAAAGCATATAATAAGCCAGCGATAAAATCTGTTGATCGTGTCTTGGAAAACAGCGCTTAAGATCCTCTGTGAGTCCCAACTGTTCGCAGATTTGATCCAACAGATAGGTGGCGCCATAAAACACACGCTTGGCTGCTACTATTGCGCAAAAGGACATCCAGCCTTTGACCTCCGAAAAGCGAAAGAACGTCTTTATCCTGGATGACACGCTCTACGAGCGAAGAAATGCCAAAAAAGTTGAATTGGCTGCCACTGTATACGATCATGCCCAACATAAGTTTACACGCGGGTTCCGGCTGCTGACACTTGGCTGGTCGGACGGGACAACTTTTCTTCCCGTCACAAGCGCCTTGCTCTCTTCTGAAAAGCGACAAAATGTTGTTCGCTCAGCTGATCCTGTGGACGGGCGCACACTCGCAGGAAAGCGTAGAAAACAGGCACAAACCAAATCACCAAAGGTCGTTTTAGAATTATTGGATCAGGCAATAGCCTGCGGGAATCAGGCTGATTACGTGCTGTTTGATTCCTGGTTCTGCAGTCCCAGTGCTTTGATAGACATCTCAAAGAAAGATCTGGCTGTCATCGCGATGGCAAAGAAAACAAGTAAAGTCCACTATCTGTATGGAGGAAAAGCTGTCTCGGCTAAAGAAATCTATCAGACACATAGAAAACGCCGCGGGCGTTCGCGTTACTTGCTCAGCGTTGGGGCTGCTGTCCAAAAAGACGGGGAGACTTTGCCTGTAAAACTGGTTTTTGTCCGCAACCGTTCCAAACGGAAGGACTACCTGATCCTGGTCACGACGGATCTGACGCTGAGTGAAGAGGAAGTGATCCAGATCTACGGCAAACGTTGGGCTATCGAAGGCTTTTTCAAAGTTTCCAAAAGTTATCTGAACCTGGCAAAAAATAATCGCGAATTGTCCTATGACGCGGCTTGTGCACATGTAGCCATCCTCTTCACACAATACTTATTACTGGCAGTGGAACAGCGGCAAGACGCAGATCCCCGGACATTCGGAGAACTTTTTTTTCTGTGCTGTGATGAGTTGCAGGATCTTACCTTTGCCAACGCCTTCTTATTGATCATCCAGCTCTTTCAAAAAATGGTAGCTGAAGAAAATTTGCTGACTGCAGACCAACTAGAAACGTTTTTGGCAAAATTCTTAGAAGCGTGTCACTTTTTGACCCAAAAAGTGAAAAAATAGCCTATTTCTTACTGAAAAAGATCTTTGAAAACTTGATACAAAAGGAATTACGCTAAAATAACGTATGCGAAGTTTTAGTTATATAAAATATTTCGCAAAATGTCAATTCAATATATTTAAAGTGATATAAAATTTATTTAAAAAGCTCAAGTTTTTCCAAACAACTTTAATTTTGATTTCATAAACGTTGACATATAGTGTCACCAACTATCATATCATTTAATTGAATTTCAATTTTTTTTATGTTAGTATTCAAAAAGAAGTTTTGTCGTTCAGAAGAGCGTGGATTGAAAAAATATTTTTTATGTGTGTGATAAAGTTTCTGTTTATTTATTGATACAGAAACTTTTTGTTTTTCTAGTAGGCCATCAAAGTATTTTCTCCTTCACCTTTTATATCCACTCCATAATCTTCAGAATAAGCCTTAGCATCTAAAGCATACATTTGCCCATTATACAAAGGATACAAAAGATCATTTGCTGCTAACTCGTCTAATTGATACTGATATAGATTCACTGAAAACAGTTGCGATTTTTTCAGCACCGCTGATAATTCTTCAATAGATAATTCCCCATTCAGATCTGCTATTAATTCTTTTCCTTCTTCTCCGTAAGGAACAATCACCGCAGTAGTCGGGCTATCGATCACTTCAAAATATTTCCCTACTGTTTTGAAACTTTCTGCAAGAAAAATTGGCAGTACTTCGCCATTTCGATTTCGATAAGCGGACTTCAAAGTATTATTATCGCCAATAAAGGTGAACAGATCCTCTTGAAGACTGGGAATATTGTAGTTTAATTGTAGTTTGAGTTCCGAAAAAAAGCCTTCAAAATAGTAGTTCATAGCCTTAGTCGACAATAAATCACCATCAAATGCCATTTCATCTTTACTAATTATATTTAAAATCTCTTCAGTCTCTTCCTGTCCTACTTTGATCTCTTTTAACCGTGACAATTTTTCGACTTCTTTAGCCATTTTAATGATATAAACGTCTTCCAGATCAGCTTCTCCATTCCGGTTACATCTGCCCGCCGCTTGCGCAATCGAATCCAATCCAGCTAACGAACGGATCACACAACTAAAACTGATATCCACACCTGCTTC
>JAATEZ010000481.1 GCA_015655485.1 Lactobacillales bacterium
AGCAATTTAATAAAAAATTAAAAATAAGAAAAAAATAAAAATAACTGAATACTTCCATTCCCATTTAGATTCCCACTCACTTATTATTTAATAACCACAATCTATCACTGTTATCTTAAAATTACCTTAGCCGTTTCAAATTAGTTTTTTTGAAAACTGCAAAAAAAAGATGCTCACACAGGTGAAAGCATCTTTAACTATAGCGGCTGAGCAGAAAACCATTCAAGAATAGCTAGAAAGCCGTCATTGAAATGAGGCAGCGTTATAATGGAACTGACAGTTGAACAGGCAGCACAGACCGTCATAAAAAAAGCGGCTGTTGACTTTAATCCAGATGAAGTATTGAGCGATTGACTGCAAAGACTGCAGAGAGTTCATTACGGCATATCGCTGACACTGTTTGACAAGGAAGTTTGATCAATTTTTTTATTGATCTTTCCGAATAAAAGGCTGCATGAGGGGTAAGCAAAACATTTTCTCTATGCAACAAAGGATGGTTCTGTAAATCTGGTTTTTCACTCGCCAGTACATCCAGTCCCGCTCCCAAAATCATCTTCTGGTCTAAGGCAGTTATTAGAGCGGCCTCATCTACTGCTGCGCCGCGACCGGCATTGATAAACAACGGCTGTTTTTTTAGACGCTTAAAAAAAGCGAGATCAAAATAGGCTTGATTTTTAGCAGTTGCGTTCATATGATTAGAAATAATCGCTGCTTTTGCCTGAACAAAAGAATCATCCACTCGTTCTGCTCCGTACTCTTTAGCGCAAGCTTGGCTGATAAAAGGATCTACGACCACAACTTTCAGCTTAAATGCCTTAGCTCTTATTGCGACTGCCTTGCCGATACGACCAAAACCATAGATCGCCAAAATTGTGCTGCTTAAGGGCCGTACTCTGCCAGGATACTCATAACGCCAGACCGACTGAGATTCAATTTGTTCTTGATAATGCCTCAACTGACGATTCAGAGCCAAAATCAAAGCTAAGGTATGGTCGGCCACTTCGTCCGTACAATATTCATTAATAGGGCAAACGAGAATATTCCGTTTTGAAGCTGCTTCAACATCAATTGTATTAAAACCAGCTGCACGAATCACGATGGCTTTAAGCTTCAAAGCACCTGCTAAGATTTCTTCATTGATTTTCAAAAAAGAAGTCACCAGAATCTCTGTATCCGCCAAATCCTTTTTGAATAACTCAGCTGTTTGATAAGGTTTGGCAATTATTTCTTCATTAGGAAGTACCAGAGAAAGTTCGGTCACAAAGTCATGGATCTCCTCTTCAAAATTTTTTGAATTTTCCGATACCAGAATTTTCATTTTTCGCCTCCACATCAAATCTGATTTAAAATTTGTTTTGTCTGACTGATCAAAACATTTAACTCAGCTCTAGTCCCAATCGTGATCCTAAGAAAACGATGGATCCGCTCTTCCGAATAATAGCGAGTTAAAATACCTCTTTGTTTCAATTTTTCATAGTAGTTTTTTGCCGAAAGTATTTGCGGCGGCCGGACCATAATAAAATTTGTATGTGACTCTATCACATAAAAACCCATTTTTTCTAATTCCTCGCTAAGATAGATCTTATTATTCAGAGTCATTTGAACCATCTGTTTCAAATAGTTTTCATCGAAAACAGCAGCAATACCTATAGTCTGCGAAAGGCTGCTCAAATTATAAGGATTAAAAGCAAATTTGATATTCCGCATCTGATCGATCAATTTTTTATCTGCCGCTCCAAACCCGATCCTGGCTCCGGCAAGATTTCTTGATTTTGAAAAAGTCTGTACCACGATCAAATTGGGATACTTGACCACCAGCGGCAAGCAGGAGTCATTATGATAATCTACATAAGCTTCATCGACCACAACAAGCCGGTTCGGATCGGCTTTCAAAAGTTCTTCGATCTCAGCCTGTGAGATTTTCTTGCCAATGGGAGAATTAGGATTCGCTAAGATAATATGTCGTGGTTCATTGAGATAATCTTTAATGTCCACCTCAAAATCATGATTCAATGGTATTTTTTTTGCATCAATATTAAAAGTATCACAGTAACTTTCATAAAAGCCATAGGTAATATCAGGAAAACAAACCTTCGCGTCGCCGCCAAAAAAAGTCATAAATAGTAGGCCCAAAATCTCATCAGAGCCGTTTCCAACAAAAATGTTATCTTTCGAGATCCCATAAACTTCAGCAAGCGCCTGCCGAAATTCTGTACAATAAGGATCATTATATTGACCTAAATGATTGAACAAGCTTTCATTAATGACTCGTTTGATCTCTGGTGACGGAGGCAAAGAACTTTCATTGGCATTTAACTTAATGTATTTTCGATCTTGCAATTGTTCCCCCGGCATATAAGGATGCAAATTTTTATACTTTTCATTTAAAAACTCTTTCATCATTCGCTCCTAAACTCTGGAAAGAGGGAATGTCATACAATGCAGCCCTCCGCCAGCTTTCAATATTTCACTGATCTCAACCGGGATCACTTTCATCCCATGGGTGACAAGTTCTTTATTTACCGTCTCATTTTGTGTCAGTGACAAGACGCGATGAGCACCAATACTCTGTAAATTGCAGCCATGTTCAAAAATCTGTTCTTCTTTAATTGGGATGATCTCGATCTTTAATTCAGCTAATTTTTCGAGAAAGGCGGTCGGCATTCCTTCTATATAGGCAACTGCCAAGTGATCATCCACTAAATTAAAGCACATATCCAAATGCAGATATTCAGCTTTGCATTTCACCGGAACAACAGTATAACCAAGAGGCTCCACTATATCTCTGACTTCTTTAAAACCTGTTTCATCCGTTCGGGCGGCCATTCCCACCGCAATCGTCGTTTCGTTTAAAAAGGCAAAATCACCGCCTTCAAAAAATCCGTTTGTGACCTCTCCTAAAAGCGGGATTCCTAAATCCCGCATTTTTTGTTTAAAAATAATTCTTTCCTGATAGCGCAAAGGTTCTTTAAAATTCCCAAGGATGTATCCTTCTTTGACACACCCGCCGAAGTCTCTGGAAAACACTGCGTTTGGTGCTTTAGGATCTGTTGGGGCAAACTCAGTCTCTATACCGTTCTCCCCATATACCTTTATAAATTCCAGATATTCTTGAAGAATTTTTTCTCTATCCAAATCAGTTTCTGACCACTTGACCGCGATCTCATTAATAGGAGCCGCCTTCTTTAAAAAATCGGGTTTTGACAACAGCACTCGCTTCAAAATTCCAGTTCCATTCTTCACATACATGACTATCCTCCTCCAGCCGACGCATTTTCTTTGTTATTGCTGCAAATCTGCATCCTCACAACTTGAAACGTCCTTTTTATTCATTTTTCAGAAATTCTTTCCCCATCCATTTAACGGTCAGCTTATCTATTGTGCCATTATCTTGCAATTTTTTGATTTCTTTATTAAAAATGCTTACTAATTTGGAATCTTTTGGAAAAGCTATGGCAAAAGTGCTGGAAACTCCCTCATTCATGTCTTCAGCAGGTACTACTGAGTACGCCAGATCCTTGTTTTCCTTGCATTTGACAGCTGCCTGAGAAGCATCCATAATAACTGCTTCTACTCTGCCGTTATTCAATTCCTGCATACACACGGGACTACTGTCAAGAGAAGTTGTGTCTGCTCCAATCGATTTAGCTAAATTATCATACTCCGTTCCAAAAACCGTAGCGACTTTTACCCCTTTTAGGCTGCTTACTGTTTTATAATCATTTTTCTTATTGTACAAAATAGCTGTTTTAACATTGAAATATGAATCTGAAAAATCAACTGTTTTTTTCCGTTCCTCTGTCGGCGAGAGCCCTGAGATAACAAAATCGGCTCTGCCGCTTTGCAATTCGCCGATCAAACCCTTAAACTCCATATCCTTGACTTCATAAGTAAAGCCCAGATCTTTTGACATTTTCTTTATCAGATCCATATCAAAGCCGACATATTTTGTGTCGCCATTTTTATCCACTTCAGTGGACTCAAAGGGAGCAAACGTGGCATTTAAAGCCAGCTTATAATGTTTTCCAGATAAAGCTTTATTACTTGTTTCGCTACTTGATGCAGTGCTGCCGGCCTTCTTATTGTCACTGCCGCATCCTGCCAAAATCACTGCAAAAGTTAAAAAAGCTACCATCAATAAACTTAATTTTTTTTTCATTTTTTTCCAACCCCTTTTTAATTGATTACTCCTGAACTCCATTGACGTTTTTTCATTTCTGGAAATGGATACGTGATTTTACTATGCGACAACTTTTGATGTCCTAATAATTCTAATAAACCCACTAAGGTAAAGGCCGGGTCGACAACAGGAATTTTCAACCTCTCTGTAAGTTCTTCTGCATACCAGGTGTAGGCCAGGCAGCCCAAAACAATCACTTCTGCATGATCTTCTACTATACATTTTTTGGATACTGTCAAAAGCTTTTCAAGCATAGCTTCATGTTTTTCAGAATGAAAATCGAGCCCTCTGATCGAAGCGATCCTATCTGATTCGATCCCCATAGCTTTTATGGCAATTCTTTTTTGCGGGATCCTTTTTGCTGCGGTTGTAATAACCGAAATAGACTGCCCAAGCAAACTGGCTATGTTCATTGATGCTTGTCCTGCGCCTATGACAGGAATGGATACTAATTCTCGCAGAGCCTCCAAGGCAGGGTCACTAAAACAATATAAACCGATCCCTTCAAAACCATCCTGATACGCCTGCTGCCCTATTTGAATAATTTCTGCTGAAGCCAGGGCGGCATCCAGTGATGAATCTACATAAATATTATTGTTTTGCGGTGAAGACATATAGATCACAGTACTATCGGATACAGCTTGTTTTAAATATTTTTCTCTTTTGATCCAATCAGCTTGAAACAGACCATAATCCGGATTGATTATTTTTATTCTCACATCTTCTGCCTCCTGACATTGTCTTCCTATACTGCTTAAGCTTCGAACGATCCGCTTTCTCTATCCTCCGAGCAAATAATCACTGATTTCTTCACATGTAGCGATCCAAAGCTCTTGTTTCTCTAAAATAAACTCCAAAAATTTATCTAGTAAATAAATGCGTCCTAATGAAGCGATCGTTTGCGAATTGAATTGCAGGACACAACATCCTTTTTCTTGGATAGAACCGATGCATTCCCATTTCCAATTATTCAAAACCTTGTCATAGTTAGGGATCCGGCATTGCCCGCTAGGCTCAGAAGGTGTCAAATTTGCAATAAAATAAGGCAAGTCGCATAAAGCCCAAGAAGAGGGAATCTCCAAAATGCTCTGCTCTGAAGGCAATGAATATAAAAATGGCCGATTATCGCTGAATAGATTACTTGAATACTTGAAACCTTCTTCTTCAGCTATTTCAAGAGTAATCTGCGTCAGCTCTCCATCCGGAGCTCTAAATCCTTTGATCGCTCTGCCGATTTTTTGTTCAAGGGCATCTTTACTGTTTGCCATCAGCTTTTTCTGTTCCTTTGGATCTAATAGAGCCAAGTTTTCACTTCCATTACTAAAACTTGCAATTTCATGTCCCTGATCAATAATTTGCTGGATCACTTTTGAGTAGCGCAGCAAAATCTTTTTTGAAATAAAAAACGTCGCCTTCACATGATATTTATTCAGCGTAGCCAGAATTCTGGGTACCCCTTGTTCCATACTATTTTTCGCCATTACTCGCAGAGGGACGATATCCTTATTTTCAAGGCTGGGATATTGTTCTTCCCACCTGAATTCTCCATCCAAATTGATTGTGACCGCACAGGCAGCAGTATGATCTGCAGGCCATATTTGTGGATCTCTCATATTTTTTTCACCGCCTTTATAAATTTTCAATTATTTTCTTTCCACCACTGTGCTAAATTTTGGCATGGACCAATCCAAATATCAGGAAAGGTTTGAATATACTCGATCAGCTGCCTTAAAATAAGTGATTTGCCCGGCGTTCCCAAAACTTGCGGATGAAAAGCAGTAATACAACAAGCGCCATATTGATAAGCTCCGTCCACCTCTCTTTTTAAATTATCCAGAACATCCTCATAAGAGGCGATCCTATCTAAACTTCCTGGCTGAGGAGGATAAAAATTGTAAGATAATTGATAATAATCATCAAATTCAATTCTAGCCGGCAGCTCAACCAAAGTTGTTTCCTGATTATTTACTTTTTTATAGTAAGGTATTTCTTTTCCTTTTTCTGTGATCAAATACAGATTATCCGGCTGTTTTTCTAGTGCTAAGACCGTTTCAGGCAGCAGCTGCCCCGTTGGCCGGAAGCCGACCGCCTTTTCCCCTAAAACCTTAAAAAAAATGTTCTGACAATCATTAATGAGCTTCAATTGTTCAACGGAGGTAGTACCATAAGAATACTCATGCAGATAACCATGATGAGCGATCTCGTGCCCCTGAAATTTTATTTTTTTAATAATTTCACTATTTTCTTGCATGATGACCGCCGGAACAAAAAAAGTCGCCTTGATATCATACTCCGACAAAATCTTCAAAATCGTATCCACTCCGCGTTTTATTCCGTATTCACCTATACTAAGAGAGCGAATATACTCATCCCCATTAGGATAATCGGCTGCCCGCAGTTTCCAAATAGTAGTAGCATCCACATCAAAACATAGTGATATCGCACTTTTTTTACCTTCGATCCAGCTTTTTGGCACGACTAAGACCTCCCGATTCCATTTTCATTTCCAATCTTATAAGTCTTTATAACATCTACAGCATTTTTTCTAAAAACAGTTTTGCCCGTTCACTTTTAGGATGTGTAAAGAAATCTGCCGGACTGGCTTCTTCTGCAATATTGCCTGCATCAACAAAACATACTTTATCCGCGATCTCTCTGGCAAAAGACATTTCATGAGTCACTAATGCCATTGTGATTCCAGTTTTTACTAAATCCTTAATAACTACCAGCACCTCTTTTACCATTTCAGGATCTAAAGCGCTCGTAGGTTCATCAAACAATAACGTATTCGGCTCCATTGCCAAGGCTCTTGCGATAGCCGCTCTTTGCTTTTGACCGCCGGAAAGTTTTCCCGGATAAACATCGGCTTTTTCTTCTAAACCAACTTTTTTAAGCAGTTGGAGGCATTTTTCGTTAATCTCACTCTTTTCAATTTTTTTTGTTTTTAAAGGGGCATACATCATATTTTCCATAACTGTTTTATGGGGAAAAAGATTAAAGTGCTGAAAAACCATCCCAATGTTTTCGCGAACCTGTTGGATGTTCACTGTTTTGTTTAAAATATCCTGATCATCAATCAAGATTTCTCCGGCGCTGGGAAACTCAAGTAAATTCATACATCGAAGTAATGTAGATTTTCCTGAACCAGAAGGCCCAATGATCGCAACGATCTGTCCTGTTTCAATCGTAAGATTTATGCCTTTTAAAACCTCCAGATCTCCATAATTTTTTTTAAGATTTCTAACTTCTATCACTTTTTTTCAGTCTCCTTTCTAATTCTTTTGCCACAAAATTGAGAAACATGACTAAAATGTAATACATGACCGCAACGACTAAAAATGGTTCAAAGGCCAAGTAAGTTGCATTCATAGCGGTTTGTGAAGCCCTCATCATATCTAACATTCCAATCGTCGATACCAGCGAAGAATCCTTAAGTAAAGCGATCGCTTCATTAACTAATGCAGGCAGCACGCTCCGCAAGGCTTGGGGAATAACGATATCAAACATCGTATCCCGCCGGCCTACACCAAGTGCCAGTGATGCTTCTACTTGACCTGAATCAATGGATTCGATCCCGCCTCTTAAAATTTCAGAAATATAGGCTCCCGAGTTCAGCGAAAAAGAGACGACTGCTGCAATAAACGGTGGAATATCATAACCAGTGAGCTGAGGCGTTGCAAAGTATACAAGAAACAGCTGAACCATCAAGGGCGTTCCTCTAAATATTGAAGTATAAAACTGAGCAAAAAGTTTTAAAATCCTGATATTGGAAACTTTTGCAATTGAAAGCAAAACTCCCAGAACGGTTCCTCCTATTAAGGAAATCGCCGTGATTTTCAAAGTGTTGCTCAGACCATTCAAGAACACCTTCTTATATGGCAAAATCCGACCAAATTGCAAATTGATATCCCCAATGACAAAATTTGGCATGAAATCGTGTGGAATCACAACCCCCGTATCGGCAAACGCAGCGACTGGTGTAAATATAAACAAAAAGCAAATTATAAGAATTATTTTTTTATGTTTAAGCACTCTTTTCCCTCCCTCACTTGTCTCTTGAAAAAAATTACAGCATTTCTTTTTTTATTCCTTTTTTAAAGCTGTTTTTATAATCGATATAGTCATATAAATCAGTATCAATAGAGACAGAATACTTTTTGAACTCGGATAAAGGCACTTCGTTGATGCTTATTTTATTTTTTTCACAGTAAAGAACAATTTTTCCGACAATGCTGTGAGCATCTCTAAAGGAGATGCCTTTACTAACTAAATAGTCAGCGAGCTCTGTAGCATTTAAAAAACCTTTATCCACTGATTTTGTCATCATTTCTTTATTGACAACTAACGTATCGATCATTCCTCTCATGATCTCAATGCAGTCCAGCACTCTATCTAAAGCAGGCATAAATGCTATTTTATCGAGCTGCATATCTTTTACATAAGTTAAAGGAGTTCCTTTCATCGTTGTAAGGATCGACATTAAAGAACCAAAAACCGGTCCGGCGCTTCCTCGAATCAATTCTGCGGCATCGGGATTTTTTTTTTGCGGCATCATGCTGCTGCCGGTTGAATAGGCATCGTCTATCTGAATAAACGAAAATTCTTTGGAACACCATAAAATCAGTTCTTCACTCAGACGGCTCAAGTGGACCATGATGATCGAAAAATCAGAAAGCATTTCCATAATATAATCACGATCACTAACTGCATCCATAAAATTCTTTTGCGGATTTTTAAATCCAAGTTCCTTTGAAGTATATTCGCGATCGATATTATGGGTCGTTCCAGCAAGTGCTCCTGCTCCTAAAGGCGATTCATCTAAAACATCAATCGAATTAACCATTCTTTTACAATCTCGCTGGAACATCTCTTCATAAGCATTTAAATGATACTTAAACGTGACCGCCTGCGCCCTTTGCAGATGAGTATATCCAGGCATTATGACAGGATTTGCCTCTCCTTTGGCTCGCAGAACCTGCTGCAGCTTTTCTAGTTCACCGATCACTTGATTCCCAACTTTTTTGCAATATAGCTTTGTATCCAGTGCTACTTGATCATTTCTGCTTCTCGCTGTATGCAGCTTTTTTCCTGCATCCCCGATCCGCTCTGTCAGCTTACTCTCTACAAAACTATGGATGTCTTCATAGCCAGTGTCCGGTATAATTAATAAACCTGTTTCGATCTCATCCAGAAGTTCAGATAAGCCTTTTTGGATGGCGGCAGAATCTTCATTTGTAATGATGCCGCAGTTTCCCAGCATTCTTGCATGAACCATACTTCCTTCTATATCTTCACGATAATATCGTTTCCCAAGCGGAAGCGAATTATCAAATTCCTGCATCTTTTTATCCTCTTCTTTGCTAAATCTGGCGCCCCATAGTTTCACTGAAATTCCTCTTTTCTGAATTTTCTGATTTTTCTAAATATGTTATTCCTATCTTGAAATTTCGCTGAAGTTTTAATTAGAATCGTTTACCCTTGGAGATCGATCAATAATTTTTTTAAAGATTTTATACTGTTCCAGTCACTCTTGTCTTTCAAGTAAATCAGAGAAGTTTTGACATATTCTGGTTCTGATTTTAAATTGATTTCCATGATCGTGCCTTTTTTTAAATCATCACTCACTACATCTTTTGTCACAATAGCGATCCCTACATTGTTAATAATAGAACTGCGAACTGTTTCAATACTGTTCATTTCAATCACTCTTTGATCGCCTAAAAAATTCTTTTTAATCGAATTATTTAAAGAAGATCCATAGAAACTTGAATTTTTATACTTGATCAGAGGAAGATGACACCAATTTTTGTTTTCCCTGTGCAAATCATAAAAGAACTTGGAGCAAACCAGAAGAATCGGATTATCCGCAATCGTCACATTTTCAATATAAGGCAAATTGTAGTCCCCATAAACGATCCCTACATCATATTCATTTCTTTCAATGCCTCTAAATATTTTGTTAGAGTCCTCGACGGCATTTATTTGAGCCTCAATACTCGGATTATCTTGATAAAATTTATATAATATTTTTGTCAAACTAATTGTCAAAAAGTTCATATCGGCAGCAATGGAAATCCTGCGGCCTTCACCATTTAACGACTCTAGTTCTAGTTTCATTTCATCCAGCATACTAAAAATATCTTTCGTATAACCAAAAAGTATTTCCCCCGCCTGAGTCAAAGCTATTTTTTTCCCTGCTCGAATAAACAATTTTTGATCCAGTTCAAGCTCCAAATTTTTTATTTGCGTGGTTACAGCCGGCTGAGAAAAATTTAAGGCTTGAGCAGTTTTGGTAAAATTTAAAAATTTTGAAGCAAAATAAAAAGTGTTCAAACTTTTCAGATCCATTAAAAGCCTCCTCTTGCGCAAAGAATATTGACTTTGAAAATCTTCATCAACTATAAAAATTTTAAATAGTAGCACTAAGCAGTTCATCACCGCTATCTATGTTATAAGTTATAACACACACGAATTGAAAAAACAATTTCTATTTTTTTATTATAACTATTCTATTATTAAATAGTACTGTTTTTTAAAACAATTTGCTAAAATGGCCAGACAGCAAAGAATTTATAAGTCCTTTTGCTAAAGTATTATGTTCTTAAGATCCATTTATGTATTTATTTTTTTTATTTCTCCTTTGAAAATCAAATCATTTTCAGTAAAGATTTAGAAAAAAATAAAAAAATGTGTTATATTTCTTTACATGTTTTTATATTTACTTAATTAAAAGAGGCGGATCAAAAGTATTCAGCTTCGAGAAATAAAACGAACTATCCGAAAAAGCCACTCAATATTTCTGGATAGTTTGGATCATTTTCGAAAAAACTGCTTTTGACCCGCCGTTTATTCGTATTTGAGGCCGGCTGAATTGATTAATGGGTCGGACTCTTTTTACACATTCTGCACCACTAGCCCAGCTTATCACTACTCTGCAGCTAGAATCGATAATAAATCAATGAAATCTTCTGCATCGTTAAAAGGGTGAATGTAGATAAAATTCTCTCCGCCATTTTCGATGACATCGTTTTTATTTTCTGCTTCGATTTCTTCCAAGGCTACTAAGCAGTCTGAAACAAAACCGGGAGTTATGACTAAAATATTTTTTATTCCCTGACTTGGCAACTTTTTCAACGTTGCCGCTGTTGCAGGTGTCAACCATTCATCTTTCCCGAATTTTGATTGATAAGTTAACAAAAAAGAATAATTTTCGAACTGCTGCATAATCAAATTTACAGTCGACTCACACTGCTGCTGATATGGATCACCTTGATCTGCATAACGCAACGAACGGGATTCCATGAAAAGAAAAAATAATTTGGTCCACAGCATTAACAGTCAGTTCTTGCCTGATTCTTTTTACTAAAAGATCATTATATTCTTGTTGTTGAAAAAAAGGCTGACAAAGTTTACTTGCGGCATTCGTTGAATTTTTTCAGCCTCAAATTCATCTAAACAGACCGCAATAGATGGTTCACTATAAGTCATTGCGTATTTCACGCTCGCTGACATCCATTTTTCCTGAAGTTTTTCACTTTGATTTCTAGTATGCACCAAAAGCGGCGATTCTTTTTCTGACCAGACCTTTTGATAGAGCCTGGCAGATTTTTCGGGTCTCACCCTTAAATTTATTCCATAGAGGAGCGGCAGCCAAAATATTCTCGGGAGATCAATAACAAATGGATCACTCAAAAATTTTTTCAAATAATCTTTTACGGCCTTTTTCGTTGGTTGGGCAGGTGTTCCTAAATGGACAAGCAAGACTCCTTTTTTTATTCTGTTCTTGTTTTCTCATTTATTTTTCTTACCTTCGTTTCTGATTAAATAACAAATTCCTTTTCAACTAATAAATATTCCTGCAGCAAAGCAGACAACCTGAACAAAAGCACCCATGGCAAGATTGCTCACCGCACAATGAAAGGTGTCGCGTTTCACTTGGGTCTTCATAAACAATTGTGTTTGTTTATAGTTAAAAGGAATCGTGAGAAGTACCAGCAACATCATTCCTGGTGTCAAATGAAGAACTACAGCTAAAATAATGGCTAGATAAGTCAAAATATTTAAACCGGCAAACAGCTGCAAGGCTCTGGTTTTACCTAAATAATGAACCAGAGTGAAACGATGATTCTGTTCATCTTCTTTTAAATCACAAATGTTATTTGCCAACATTAGATTTGCGATCAGAGCACTATTAGGCAAAGCAACCAAAAAAATTTGACAGGTGGTCAGTATCGACCATGAAAAAGTGTCATAAGAATTGATAAAAACACTGATCCATGTGATCATAAAACCCATCGTAAACCCAGAAAAGAATTCACCTAAAGGCAGGCTGGAAAGCGGTTTGGGTCCTGAAGAATAAAAGATCCCGATCAAATAGCAGTAGAGCCCCATCAAAAATAACGGCCAGCCAGTGATCGTGGAAAGAAAGATCCCTGTCAGTGCAGACAACCCGATCATCCAAAATATCATTTTCAAAATAAGATCCAACGATAAATTTTCACGCCCGATAATATTGGTCTTGCTGCGATAATCATGCCCGTCCCTGGCATGAATGTAATCATTATAATTATCCAAAATATCTACCGCCATGTTAAAGACGAACATGGCCGCAAAAAATGTGAATAAAAGGCCCATATGTAAGGAACGATAGTGATACCAGCTATAGCAGATTCCTAAGAGGAACGGCAAAACGCTCGCAGTTTTTGCCTTCATTTCGACTAACTCAAAAAAAACTCGTTTATTCAAATTTTCTACTCCCCTTTTACTTCACAAACCAACACAAAAGAATTGACAGTCCTCATTTGTTAAGGTAGATTTAATAGAGATCAAAACAACTCTTTTTTCAGAAAAATTCAGTATTGGATGGTCTTTTATGATGATTGATTTTTATGAACACTTCCCTCAATTAAAAGTTGAATTAGAGGAAACTCGTTCTTTTATTTTAACCCAGGTCACTTTACGAAATAAAGAAATTGAACTGGCTCTTAATGACATGATTCTTTCTGGCGGAAAATTGTTGCGTCCCGCTTTTTTTTATTTGTTTTCGTCGCTTGGAAACAAAGAAAAGCAAGAGGCTGATCAATTGCTCAAAATCGCAGCTTCGCTTGAATTATTGCACATGGCAACCTTAATCCATGATGATATTATCGATGACTCGCCTTTACGTCGGGGAACCGCTTCTGTCCAATCACAATATGGCAAAGACATTGCTGTCTACACTGGTGATCTGTTATTTACCGTTTATTTTGATTTGATCGCTGAAACAATGGAAAACTCGGGTTTTTTACATAAAAATGCACGAGCCATGAAAAGACTTTTACTGGGCGAACTGGATCAAATGAAGCTTCGCTATAATCCTAACAATACCGTTAAAGAATATCTTTGCAGCGTTGATGGAAAAACAGCAGAACTTTTCGCTCTGAGCTGCTTGGAGGGAGCATACTTTGGTTTTTCCTCAGAACAGACTCAGCAACTCGCAGAAAGGATCGGCCGCAATATAGGAATTGCTTTTCAAATCAATGATGACATCTTAGATTATACATCCAATAGTAGCGCTTTAAAAAAACCCGTTTTAGAAGATCTTTGCCAGGGTATTTATACTCTGCCCTTGTTGCTGGCAATGGAACAGGCCCCAGAAATTTTCTTGCCTTTTATGAATAAAAAACAAACGATCACTATCCAAGAAAGTGCGGTCGTTGCTGAATTAGTAAAAGAATATCATGGAGTCGAAGCCGCCTTTCATATCGCTACAAACTATACTAATAAGGCCCTCCAAGACATCCGGCAACTCCCCGAATCAGTCGAAAAACAACAACTGCTCCACCTGACCCGCAACCTGCTCAATCGCAACAATTAATTGAAAAGCTGAATGAGGTGTGTCTGGCTTTGAGCAATAGAGAAAGATAAATTTTAGCGATGAACAGAAAATCACCTCGCGAATTTTCTCTTGATCTATTGCCGAAAAAGCCAACCTCATGAAAGAATGCCTTAAATAATAGAAAAAAGCGTGTGGTTTACATGACGCGCTTTTTTCTTTTTCCCTATGCCGTTCCCTGATCAATAGCCATAAGTGAGCGATAACGGGCATTTGTGACCAGCAGCTCGCCGGAACTGCCGCTCATTTCTAATCTTCCCTCTTCAATAAAGATCACTCGATCACTGTGACTGACCCCCTGAAGATGATGCGTGATCCAAATCACTGTTTTTTCTTGGAGAACCTCAAAAAAAGTATCTAAAAGCTGATTTTCAGTTATGGGATCTAAACCTAAAGTCGGTTCATCAAGAATAATTATTGGTGCCTGCTGCAATAGGATCCTCGCTAAAGCCAATCGATGTCTCTCGCCGCCGGAAAAACGCAGTCCTGCTTCATCGACCATCGTATTGATCCCTTCCGGAAGCCGTTCAATCATTTCTTTGAGTCCCACTTGCTCCAAAACTTGCCACACTTCAGCTTCTTCAGCTTTTTCCCGGCCAATTCGCAGATTGTTCAAAACAGTGGTGTGAAATAAATAAGTATTTTGATGGATAACACCCATATATTTTGACATGGCATCGCCAAAATCACTTGTGGGAAAATGATTCAGCTCGACTGAACCACTGTCAGGTTTTAAATCCCCTCGAAGTAAAGCAGCAAAAGTACTCTTGCCGGAGCCGCTCTTTCCTAGAATCGCGATCTTTTCTTTAAATGGAATGGTCAGATTTAAATTTTCGAGAACTTTTTTCCCAGCTCCTTCGTAAGAAAAGTTTAGACTTTTCACTTCTAAATCAAAATTAGCCGTTTCGGTCAACAAATTGGGAACACTCATTTTCTGAATATCTGCCTGAGGCAATCGATTCAGCCGTTGAATAGAATCTTTATAGATATTTGTTTCCTGAGCTGCATCTGAAAGGGGCGCAAAAGCATCGATCAAAGGAAAAAGTGTCAAAACAAAGGCTGCGATCCAGTTAGCAGCCCCCCCATGATCACCAACAAAACGCTGACTGGTCCAAACCACTAATGCCATAGCGATCACACCAAAAAACAGTTGCAGAAAAAAGTTGTGTCGGCGATCGTTCCTTTTGATTAAGCGATCGATCTCACGCAATTCTACCTCTTTCCGTTCATAATGAGCAACAAATCGCTTTCCTTGCTGACTGACCATCCAATCAGAAACGCCTAAGACATTATCTGTTAAAGTGCTATATAACTCATTTCTGGCCGATTTTTGCTGTTCTTGATGAGCTCCATTGATCAAAACAGAAACAAGCGGAAAAAGGAAAATAATCACTGCTAATAAAAGCAGCATCCAAAAAGCAAAAGTCAGCGAGAAAAAACCAAGTCCAATCACAATGAATATATACAAAATAAAGGCAATAGCCGTTGGAAAAACAGTTCGCAAATAAAGATTTTGAATGTGGTTGATATCTTCTGACAAAAGTCCAAGAATATCACCGGTTTTATAATGATCATTTAAAAATATTCCTTCTTTTTCTAAAGCATTATACAGCTTTAAACGTAAATCAGAAGTCATTTTTAGTACCCAATTATGACTGATCAAACGTTCTAAATAACGAAAAACAGGGCGGCCGATCCCGAAGGCTCTGGTTAAAACGATTGGCACATAGATCAATAAAATATTTTCCGGCAGACTGGCCGCGCGACTGATCAGATAACCCGAGTTAAACATTAAAGCTCCGGCACAAAAGAAGGTCAAAAATCCGAGAAACAAGGCCAAAAAAAGCATTTTTCTATATTTTTTAAAATATGGTTTTACCCAGCGATCTTTTTTAAAATAAGTTAGGATCGAAAAATTATTTTTCATTGCTTTCCTCCGCGCATTTCCTGTGTCAACTGGACGTAAAATCCTTGCTGCTGCTGCAATTCTTCCAATGTCCCGGCTTCAACTATCCGGCCATGGTCCAAGACCAGAATAAAATCCATTTCACTCATCCAGTGCAGCCGATGGGTAGCAAAGAAAACTAAACGATTTTCCATTAAAGGCAGCATGTTTTGCTTCAACTCGATCTCAGTCTCAAGATCAAGGTGTGCAGTTGGTTCATCAAATAATAAAATTTTCCTTTTTTGATCCAAAAAAGCTCGAGCTAATACCACTCTTTGAGCCTGACCGCCGCTTAATGTGCGTCCGCTTTCTCCAATCAATGTGTTTATTCCTTGAGGCAAATCATTTATCAGTGCTTCTAATCCAGCGACCTTCAATGCAGCCAGCACTTGACGGTCATCTGCTGCTGGTTCATAAAACCGAACATTATTTGCCAGAGTCTCATGAAAAATATAAGGATCCTGCGGAATATATAGCAGCTGCTTCTGCCAATCGTTCTGAGCCAAATGAGAAATTTTTTGCTGATCGATTCGTATATCGGCCTTCTCATTTTGAACAGACTGTAAAAAACCGCTAAGTAAATTTACTAATGTCGATTTTCCCGAACCGCTGGCACCGATGATCCCGATTTTTTGATAGCCTTGTGTTTGAAAAGTTATATCTGTTAGAGAAAAATCAGTCTCAGTAGAATATCGAAAGTTCAAATGATCTATTTTTAACTCGCTGCTTTCCTGCCATTGGGATAAACTTAATTCAGTCCTGTTTTCAGTTTCTGGCATAATCAACACCTTTTGAATGGCTTGAAGAGCATTTTTCCCATCCAGAGTGGCATGATAATCGCCGGCAAAATCACGCAAAGGCAGGAAAAACTCAGGAGCTAATATCAAAGCAGTCAGCGCCGGAAACAAAAAAACTTCGCCATTGAGCAAACGAAAACCCAGAAAAACCGCCACGATCGCGACGGATAACGTGGTGAAAAAATCGAGAGCAAAAGTGGATAGAATGGCGAACTTTAATGTACTCATAGTCGCTTGGCGAAAGCGTTCACTGGTTTGATAGATACTTGTAGCATATTTTTTACTGAGTCCGAATAATTTCAAGGTCGCCAGTCCACTCAGAGAATCGATAAAATGATTGGAAAGAACTTGAAAAGCGGCATATTGCTTATCTGCCTTCGCCTGTGCAGCATAGCCTAAAATAATCATAAATAAAATAATGATAGGAAAAACAATCAGCAGAATGACACCGGAACGACGATCTAAAGTGAAAATAAAAATCAAGATCAGCCACGGAATAATCATCATATTCATCATTTTAGCTAAAATCAGATGGAGATAATTTTCTGTTTGATGAATCCCTTCGAGAGCCATTGTGACCATATTTCCTGTTCCGTTTTCTTGAACAACTGCGGGGCCTAATAAAAAAACCTTCTGTAATAGTTTTTCTCTCATTAAGCCGGCTTGTTTCGCGGCATATTCATCTAAAATCTTTTCTCTGAAAAAAACGACTGCTTGTCTTAAAAAATAGCAAAGGAAAAAAATGGCTAAACTAGATAATTGGACTGTCAGCGCATGACCATTCCATAAACCAGCGATCGCACGCGCTAAAAAATAAGCCTGCCCGATAATAAAGAGGGCTTGCAGGACCGCCAAACCCGCAAGCAAACTCATGATTCTTTTTATTCCAGACATAGTCATCAAGGTTTTATCAATCATTTTTCCATCACCGTTATTTCTGGTGCTGCGATTCTTTTTCGGAACACATAATAAGACCAAGCGGTATAGGCTAAAACAAAAGGTAAAATCGTAAGCGACAACCAGCTCATGACTTTTAATGTATAAGAACTGCTGGAAGCATTTTTGATCAAAATGTCATAACCGGATCCTAAAGAACTGATCATTACTCTTGGGAAAAGACCGGAAAACAATAATATGACTAATAAAATTAAAGTCAGACCGCTAAAAATAAAGGCAAACATTTCTTTTTCCCTGGCGACACTCCCATGAGCTAAAACAGTTAAAATGACCATACCGATCAGCGAAGCCAAAGTTGAACTCAAATGAAGCTCAAAAAAATCAGTTCTAAAAAAC
>JAATEZ010000432.1 GCA_015655485.1 Lactobacillales bacterium
AAACCTTCTTTCAATGAACAATACCCCTCTTTCAAAAACACTCCTATTTGCTGAAAATCAAGAATTATACTTAAAGCACAAAAAAATTTTAATATAGAAAGCCCTTTCCTTTCCCTTGAAGCCTAATTCTAGCACTATACCAGCGAAATCTCAAGTGGGTGTTTAAACATTTTGCAAAGGCTAGTGTTTAATGATTTAAACAGTAATTTTTATGACTCAACGCCCTTCAAATAAAAATTGGAAAAAAGAGAGTTGTGAAGCAAAAATGAGCTCTTTATTGAAATTGATACATTTTATGTGCCAAAGCTTCAGCCTCTGCACTAAAAATCCATGATCCCTGACCGCCGTCCCAATCATTTGAGCAGATCAATAATTTTTGGGTATCCGGGATCAGCATAGGATGAGTGGAACGCAGCATGTGATTTTCTCCTCTTCCAGGTAAAAGAACCTGCTTGATTGGAAGACCATGATCGTTAAATATCAATACTCTTCCCTGTTGATACATCGCAACATAGACATTTCCCTTTGAATCGAGACAACAAGAATCAGGGCCTTCCAATCCGCTGAAATGATAAGGCACAGCCGTTCCAAACGCCGGGATCGTTACTCGGTCCTCTTCCAGCTGGACTGCATGCAGCCGATTATTGCTCATTTCTGTGATCCATAAGATTTTTTCATCTGGAGATAAACACAGTCCATTAGGGACAGCCATATTTTTTATCACTGGAATAATGGTCCTGAAATCAGCAGAAACATGATAGATGCCGCCTAAAGGATCACATGAATACCCCTTAAAATCCGAAAAATAAAATCCGTCATCGGAGTCAAAAATCATATCATCAATAACATATCCCTGCGTCTTGGCAATAATCACTTCCGATTCGCCGGTTTTTGGATCAATGGCAACCAGCGACCCGCTGTCTGCAAAATTCCCTAAGCAGCAGACAAATAAACGACCGTCTTTGTGAATTTTTAGCGCTGCAGGATTTTCGTTTGCCAGCGTGCAAACTTCAATTAATCTTTTTTCCGGTAAAATTAATTTATAAATCGTACCGCCGAAGACTTCAACAAAATATAAATTTCCCTCACGATCAAAGCAGAGACCTTCTAATTGCTTTGCCTGATCAGAAACTTTAAACCACGGTGCTGCTATTTCATAAGCTAAATGACGTTCTTGGATCGGAATATTTTGTAATTCATCGATCTGTTCCATTTTTTAGTCTCCTTACTCTGCTTTTTTTTCATCAATAGAGAATCTGAAAAGAAAAAATCATGTGGATTTTCTCTATTGATTGCTCTCATTCTAGCACAATTTATTACGGCAAAAAGATCATCTAACAAATCCTTGCGAATTTTTTTGAAATTAATTTTTTCCTCATTCCCAAAGAATTGAAAGAGTCATCAGAAGATTTCTGATGACTCTTTCAATTCTTTTTCAAATCCATTTTTTTAACAACTGTCAGGTCCTCATCGAGGCTGTTCGTCGTTCTTGTAATAAATAGGTTTGTCTGCTTCCATCGTATTTTCCTGCAGCCACTGAAAAATTTGATTTCCCAAATCTTCCGCCATTGCCGAAGCCGCCAGAATTTGCACTTTTGAAATATGATCAACATGAACTCCCGCGGTAATGACACAATTCCCCGGAAGTGCTGCAGAGATAATCTCCAAAATTATTTTCGCTAATAAATCATCTTTATGCCGTCTTCCAGAATGGCTGGGAAATTGAATGGTTTCTATTTTTTCATTCTTAGACCACACTGTCACTGTTCCAATATGCGGCACGTCGCCCCCAGTAACCGAAATAAGAATATCCGCACCGATTATTTTCATTTCTGCCCGCATGGTATAATCAGCCCGCTTCACTGAAAACAGTCTCACGGCTATCCCTCCCATCTGCTTTGATAATCATTATGGATCCCCAAAGCATCTAATATTTTCATTGTATGATGATCCACCAGATCCTGAATCGTTTTTGGCCGATTATAAAACGCGGGGATCGGCGGAATGATTTGAACCCCCA
>JAATEZ010000269.1 GCA_015655485.1 Lactobacillales bacterium
TATGGTGGCAAAGGCAGCTCAGTGCCATGATTTCATTGAAAGCCTGCCCAACGGCTATGAAACACTAATCGGTGAAGGCGGTGTTTACCTTTCTGGGGGTGAATAACAGAGGGTTTCTGTGGCAAGGGCAATACTAAAAAATACCCCGGTTATACTTTTAGATGAAGCAACTGCCTCTCTCGACCCTGAAAATGAGGTGGAAATGCAGAAAGCAATTAGTCGGCTGATTAAAGGACGCACCGTGATTATGATCGCACACAGACTAAAAACCATTTTAAAAGCCAACAACATCATCGTGATGGATAACGGAAAGGCTGTAGAGCAGGGAAAACATGGGGATCTGGTTAAGAATAATGGTCTGTACGCCAAACTTTGGTATCTTCAGACGAAAACAAGGGGATGGCAGATTTTTACATAATCGGATTTCTACGTTAACTTGATAGTCATTACCAACACAAATATTTATATGGAATGATGTGTTAACTGTATCGAACATGTTTCCAAGTGTTACACTGCATTTCAACATCAAATAACTAAGTATTTAAGTAAAAATTTTTAATAATCTTTTTATATTTAAGAGCATAACTTAGTTGACTTAAAAATTCAAAAAAAATTCATAAATATGTTGTAATTGCTTAATCCAAGCTTTTTACAGGTTGTATTCAGTTAATGGGCATAGAAACTATTTGCACCCAATTATAAATCAATTTTTTTGTTTATTATTGGGGGCCAAGAACTCCACACCCATATAAAGGTCAAAGATCCTTTACTTGTCATGAAAAATCTCACCGTTCCCTTAATTCCTTTTTCAAGTCGTTTACATAAGTTTTTTGTTGCTTCTTCAAATACAATCCGGCCAACAGTTTCATGAAAGGGTTCTTTACAGTAACCTCTTCTGTAAAATCAATTACAGTTCCATCTGCTGTTTCTGTAAAAATTCCTATCCAATGACCCCTCATATTTTTATTTTCCATGTCGAACTCATATCTGCTGCAAGGCTCTTTTCGGGTAACAGTAAACATCGTTGGAAAACCGTCTTTCCTGTACTCAACAAACTTTCCATCATCTAAAATCTCAATTTTACTTAAATCGCTGCGCCATACGTAATTTCTATTATCAGTAACAGTTTCCCAAACTTTAGCAATATCAGACTTGAAAATAGCTTTTATATTTGATTTTACCATAAAATCAACCCTCCAAAGTTGAAGATAAGTAAATAGATACATGGACCAAAGCCTTTCACTTTAACTCAATTTATATACAAGTTTCAATACAGTAAAACTTTTCTCATATGTATAACCGGGTTAAACCTGGAGTGAATGGACTATAGCGGAACTTTTACCTCTGATGACTATTTGTCCTTATTAGAGGGATCAGATCTTCATTATTTGCAATTGCTTTCATATTGGCAATCCAGTTATAGGCAATTTTAATGAGCAGGTAATTTTTTTGGAATAACACGATTTTAGAGGGGCGAGCACTGTTGCACATTCTCCAGCACATCATTTTGTAGCAGTGTATACCTCAATTAGATGGTAAAAATCACTCCGACGGATTGAGAGTATCATTCAAATTTCAAATCCTTAATCCCGTTTCCCATAAACAGTGTCAGTGTGGGATCATCACATAGTTCCTGGATGATTGGAACGTATTCTTCCTTCGTTCCAAAGGAGATGTTCTTTATTTTATTCACACCGTTTGGATGTGTGAAGTTTTTTGGCTTGGGGTCAATATTAAAATAGGTCATTAGAAACGGAATCTGCAATTCGTCTGGAAATAAGCCTGTAAAGCGCAATTTTCTTCCTTTTGCGTCGTTTCTTCCTGACTGCATCTGGAAATATCCCTGATTGTACTTTTTCAGTATATCCTTTTCATCATTCAAATCTTTTTTGTAGTTTTCAAGGGCTACGCCACACAGTCCTTCTTTATGATTATCCCAGTAGTTTAGACGATCCACAAATTTGCCTTTCCCAAAGACACGTAATATCATTTTCATTATTTTGGGCATTCCAGTTGAAGCAAGCAGCTCTAAATAAGGGCCGTTGGAGAAATAAATAATGGCGTTATGTGGATTTTTTGCAGACCCAAATTCCACTTCAAAACCTTTGTCTTGATACTCCGCAACTGCCTGGTGGAGATCGTCCACCTTAACTATAATATGACTAACTTTTACTTTTCTCACCCCATATTATGTTTTGAATTTAACTTCCACGTTACCACTTTATGGGTTACGCTCGTGTCCTTATTGGTGTGCATTTTTTGTGCCTTAAGTTTAATGCAAGGATCGGTAAATTATTATCTTAGAATTTTAGGCTAATCTTACATTAGATATAGTCCGATTACAATGAAGTGCATGGTCATAGTTTTTGCACACGTTCAAGGGTAAGAGCGACAAATTTTATTTAATTACACGTTTATTATAACATATTATTTGTAAAATCTCATATGGTCAATGTGTGCGTCCCTCGGCATCAGTACCGTTCATTTTAACCGTTGACTGGCCCGGCTGGATTTGCTATCTACCATGATATCAACTTTGTTGAGTTTTTGTATATCTGCTTTTTCTTCTTCCGTTACAGGAATAAAACCGGGCGAAGAAACGATAATAAATTCTGGCATGGGCAAAATCGGCTTCACTTGCGCGGCAGCTATAGTCAGCTTTTGCGGGCTACGCGCCCCGCGCCCCTGGCCTCTTTCAAAGAACATGATAGGGCGTATAAAGGGATTAAAGGCGCAATACGCTTATTCGCTACACCAACCTTCCATTGATTATCGGGAATGAAGTTCATGATATTTTTTTAAAAGCTTTGAATAGCGGAAATCCAAATATAAAACATATAAAAGCTCCAAAGCACATTAATCCCATGTACAAAATTCCTGACTGGGTGCCGTCTTTTGAAACAAGACAAGACACTAAAGCAACCGGCGCCGTTACTGTCCCTGCTAAACTTCCATATACTGCACACCCGAATCCA
>JAATEZ010000174.1 GCA_015655485.1 Lactobacillales bacterium
TTTATCAATATCATTTTTAATCTCATAATTAGAAAAATCACTACAAATTGAATACTTAAAAGGAGAAATTTTTTTATTATAGGCATCAATTATCGTTAGACCAGGAATTTCTATTTTTTCATCAAAAAAAAGATTGTCATATTTTTCTTGAATTATTGTAGCAATTTCTGTATTGGCTTTAAATGCGAGATCCTCATCAGAAGAGACTTTGTCTTCTAATGTTTTTGCTATGTCTCTAAGCTGAGAATAATAATTTCGATCGTTGTTTACTAAGTTCCAATATTTTGCTAGTAATTCGTTCCAATTCGGAAATTTATTTAAATATCTTTTTGAAATACCGGAACCAATAAATACAATTGGATAAACATTATTATTAACAATTTCTTTTAATCCCATTTTTCACCTCCAAATTTCATTTACTAATCCCCAAGCCGGAATTGAACCGGCGCCGCCAGATAAAGGAGGGAAGAGACTGTTAAAGCTGATCTTTATTTTATTACTTCATAGAGTATTGCGATTTTCCAGAAGCTACTCCATCATTAAAAGTAATATTGAAATTTGCTCCTAAATCTCCATTAACATTAGAAGTCCAAGAAGCTAAAATTTGATGTTGCCCATTTACTATTGTTTCGGATAGACCTGTTGGGTCACCTAATTCAGATTTTGCGGTATCGAAAGAATAAGTTCCGTCAGTCGCGATGGCGTTGAATGTATCAAGAGTTACTTTATCATGTTTTGAAACTTTTAGACCGGATATAGCTTTGTTTACTGCACTACCATTGCTAAACATCACAATTAATGAAGAAGTAATACCAGCTCCTTTTAAGCCAGACCATGTCACGGCATCAGTGGTAACTCCCTCTAGTTGGCTACTAGACGTTGATGCAGGTTCACCAAAGGTTGCTTTTACAGTATCAAGGGATGATCCACCATCACTTCCACTTAGAATGTCTCCAAGTGTGATAGCATCATAAGAATTTTTTAAATCAGAGGATTCATTTTTTGTACTTTCAGCCGAAGAGGAGTTTTTAGTATCTTTTGAAGAAATTATTTTTGTGCTGATTTCAGTGCTTGAGGAGCTGGATTTTTTGTCTTTTCCCCCCATGTTTCCACCAATAGCGATTATAAGAACAACTACAATTAGCCAAAACCACCATTTTTTATAGAATGGTTTCTTTTCCTTTATCCTATATCTTTTTCCGTCTTCGCCCACAACAGTTTTCTTTCCCATTTTCATTTCCTTCTTTCATGGTATAATAATCAGTGAACATTCCTTTATATAAGAAGACATGATTTGGCTAGTAGCTACTACAAATAGTTGCTAGTCTATTTTGGCTTTCCGTGTATTTTATAAAAACCTTTCTAACTCATATGGTAATCCTAAATAGTCCAAAATTTCATAGTTTGTCATTTCTTCCGATTCAGCAATAGTAGAGGCAAGCAAAGCAAGTGAAAACTCATTTGCTTCTTTCTCAATTTTAGGAATCACTGAATAGCTACTGACCTTTTTAAAAAAAGGAGTAGCGATGCCTTTATGCAATTTGACATGACCAAGTTCATGTAGCAGAACAAAGTCTTTCCAATTACTATTTAAATCTTCATTCACTACTATTGTATGACAGCGATTACTCGATGAGGTAAAGCCAAAGGTGTCTTCTCCAAGTTCGGAGTAGAGCACCTTGCAGTGGTTTGATTTTACGACTCTTTCTGGATCAAGTGAATCGCACTCTTTTAAAATTTTATTTACTTCCTTCTTCACGAGAGTTTTCATCAGAGTCACCTCGATCACGATATTTTTTAGGAGTAAATTTCTTTTTGGCTTCTTCTTTATTCATTTCCATTGCTGTGCGCAGGGCTACTCGGATTCTTTCTTTTTGTTCCGGAGTGGCAGGCTCACCGTAAAAATTCAGATTTTCTCCGCTTTCGATTCCTTCCAGCAGCTTGTCCGCCTGAATAGCGATATCATTTTTTTCCTTGTTGGATAAAGAATAGTATTCTTCACTCTCTTTATTATTGCCTACTAAATAATTTAAAGAAACATCCAACGCTTTTGCAAGTTTTTCTGCAGTTTCAATTGAGGGAGACTTTCTTTTGCCATTTTCGAATCTAGATATTTGAGCTGAGCTAACTCCGGATTTTAAAGCTAATTGATTAACACCTAATTTTTTTTCAAGTCTTTTTTCTTTTAAGCGTTGTCCAAAAATCATTGTAGTCACCTCAATTCAAATGTGTATGTATATAATTTAATGCCAGATGGTAACAAAATCAATCTTCAACTAGATTTTTTATAAAAAAGTGTTGCCAAAAGGGAAGTAAAGTTATATTATATTACCATAAGGCAACGGTCGGGAGGCGATATTATGAGAATAGCCTTAAAAAAAGGAATTCTGGAAGATTATATGAGAACAAATGATTTATCAGTATATGATTTAGCTAAAAAATTAGGAGTTGCATCAACTAGTGTGTACAGAATTCTAAACGGGTCCAGAGGATTAGGGAATGATATGATTGCCAAAATAATGGTTGCTCTTAATCTGACAGAAAAAGATTTTGAAAAAATTTTTATTTTGGAAGCAGGATTACCAAAAGGTATTAAAACTAATCAGAGAAGCAAACAGGAGGCGATCGAATGAAAAAATTATATCCCTATCAAAGAGGCTATAAAAAAGTAAAGAAGAATTTACTTGTATTCCCGACGGAGTTTGGTGATGTCTCAGTACCAATGGAGAGTACTCATATTAAGGCAATTATAGCTGAAGCAATCATCAGCAAACTTAGCAATGGGAACGATAGAGAAGCTTAACAAATTGCTAAGCTTCTATCTATCGCAAAAGATTAGAGATAGCACGGTTTCGGAGTTATTTTTGCTTTGGGCAAAGGTTTTGATTTTTTGAGTTTATCCGCTTCCTCATAAGCTTTTTGATATAACTCAATACTGTTCGCAACAATTTCGCTATTGTTGCCGGATTGCCTGTTTGCTTCGACCACGGCAAGTGCAAATTTTTCCGAATCTATTGTTCCAGAAAACATAAGCTATCACCTCACTTCCTAAAGTGAGTATACACCCAAATATGGAGGTGACCGTATCAGGATTTACATTAATTGTAACTTAAAAGGATTCGTAGAAAAACAGCAAAAAATCAGAGAAAAGGAGAGAAGTCATTGTCAGTCATTTTGAAGGAAGAATTGAATGAGGTTCTTCAAAAACATGAACTAAAAAAGAAAGAATTAGCGAGAAAAAGTCATTTTTCATCGCAAACAATTACTGATTGGACCGGTGGAAATCCAAAACCGGTAACAATCAATAACGCTGAAATTTTAAGCAAGGAACTGAATGACAGCAAATTTACATTAACCGTCGCTCATAAATTTTTGGGAATTCTAAAAGGATTAGATGGCGATCTTTTTAATACAGATTCGCCAAATGACTTAGAAATTTTGGGGGAACAAGAAGAGGAAGAACGGATTATACGTAAACGTGAAGCACAGAGGATTCTGGCTAAACGTAAAAACAAGATTACTCCAGATGATCAGCAAGTACTAATTACTTACGCGAATGAATTTTTAGATGAGATCATTATTGAATTAACCATTGTCATATCCATCTTTAAAATCAGCGGTTTATCGCTTATGGATGCAGTGAAAAAAAGGATGCCTTATTGGGTGAGACAAGGATATATGAAGAAGGGGTGAGATTTTTACATGAATATTTTTGGAAGGGAGTTTATTGAGCAAATAAAAGATTCTATTGTAGAAATCATACAAAATGCGGTGAATGTGCTAGTGGAAAACCGTCAAACGGATCAACGCTATCTGAACAAAAAGCAGGCAATCAAATACATTGGTGGGATGAATAATCAAGATTTTGACAGCTTGATTGCAATGGGATTAAAAATTATCGAGATCAGAAGGCCAACTGGTACATCAATTCGGTATGACAAAAAAGACTTAGACGAATTCATGGCTAAATGCAAAATATGAAGTAAGAAGATGAAAGAATGAAATACACAACTCGAACGATTTTGGCGACAACTTTATTTAATTTTATTGTTGCTGCGGTTGCAATGAGAAATTTATATATTTTTATCTATATGATTTTTCCAGTTGCTTTAGGTTGGGTTATCGGTGAGTTGCTCAACATCCCTCTGCCTAGAGTTAAATGGCGGGGATATCGTAATGATAAATAAAATTTGGATTATAGGAATGCTGATTGGCTTGATTTTATTAGGATTGAGGGCGTTTGGAACATTTTAAGGAGGTGAAGAGCATAGTGAGTGAGAAGGATCAAGCGGAAATCATTTTACGCAACCTTGAAAAATATATTCAGATCGATTGCAACTTTGAAGAATATTATCTCAAAGGTATCGTCAACGGATTGAAAGAAATAAAAAAGTCCGACTCGGGCAAAGTCGGACGGTAAGGTAAAACATTTCAACTGAATTATACCACGAAATAGGAGGAAAATCATGAAAGAATATGAAGAATTGAAAGAAGCTTTGGCTCAAAATGAGCAGGAAGATTTTATCAATAATGAAAATGCGATCGTTTGTGCTAAAAAAATTGGGGGAAAAATGAGTATCGAAATTGACGGTCGTGCTCTTTACACTGCGAATATGGTTGTGAATTTAGTGGAACAGCAATTGAAATGTTTGAATAGTTCAGAAGTAAGTCCATTGCTGGAAGCATTCAAAGTAGCTTTGCTGCAAGAAATCATTGAAGGTGAGTGAAATGGAGTTTGACAGTTTAGGAGCCAGGATTGAGCCGAAAGAGGAAAAGGCCGTCGCCTGTGATTATAAGGGGGAGGAAATCTATCCGGATGATCTCATCATTGAGATGCCGAACGGGGACCTCGTTTTTTCGGGTGATCTTAAAACTTATATTGAAGAATTGGATGAGAATGAACTACTGGAAATGATTGATGTCAGGGAGGTCAGAGCATGCAGCAATCTACTTTAGCAATGACGCATCAGCAATGGCTGGAAAATAGGAAGAAAGGATTGGGCGGTAGTGATGTAGCTACCGTCCTGGGCCTGAACAAGTATAAGTCAGCTTTTCAGCTTTGGCTGGAAAAAACAGGCCAATATGAGCCTGAGGAAACAAAGAGTGAAGCAGCTTATTGGGGTATCACTTTGGAAGAAGTGGTTGCCAAAGAATTTGCGGAACGGACCGGGAAAAAAGTTCGACGCCGCAATTTGGTGTTTGAACATCCTGAATATCCGTTTTTAAGAGCCAATATCGATCGAGATGTGGTTGGAGAAAAAGCAGTGCTGGAGTGCAAAACAGCCAGCTTATTCTTAGCGAAAGAATGGGAAGATGACGAGATCCCAGCTCAATATATTTGCCAGGTCCAGCATTATATGAATGTATTGAATTATGAATATGCTTATGTAGCAGTTCTGATCGGTGGGCAGCATTTTATCTGGAAGCGGATTGAAAGAGACCAGGAGCTCATCGATCTCATTCAGAAGGCCTGCATCGGTTTTTGGGAAACCAATGTCCAGCAGAATATCCCGCCAGCCGTTGATGGGAATGAAACAACGAACGCTTTTTTAAAAGAAAAA
>JAATEZ010000487.1 GCA_015655485.1 Lactobacillales bacterium
AAGAAGAAGAAGACAAAGATAAAAAGAAAATTTGAAAGTTATTCAGTACAATCCCCACTCTTCCAATCAAAATTTTCTGGCTGTCAAAACAGTTTATTTTCTCAATATAAAAAAACGTTCTGTAATCGCTCCTAGTCAGTCACAACAGAGAGCCGTATATTTCAGGACGTTTTTTTATTTTTAAATGAAATTCCTAAAACAGAAAAGAAAGTGATCAAAAAATTATTGGTCAGGTAGGTTCCAATCTGCCTTAATGAGAACTACAGATACTTTTCAATGGCTTGCCAAGCTGCTTCTTTCCCCTGCTTCGTTACCGAAGAAAACATGATAAAATCATCCTCTTCATCAAAACCAATACTTTTTTTTATCATGCTTTCGTGCTTGTTCCACTTGCCTCGAGGGATCTTATCCGCTTTGGTAGCAACTAAAATCACTGATTTATTATAGTATTTTAAAAAATTATACATTTGGATATCTTCTTTGGAAGGTTCGTGGCGCATATCCATTAGTGAAACGACCGCTTGAAGCTGAGGTCTTTCAGTCAAATAAGTTTCAAATATTTTCCCCCACTTATTTCGTTCTGTTTTAGAAACTTTAGCATAACCATAACCGGGAACATCCACAAAATGAAATTTCCCTTCTATTAGATAAAAATTTAAGGTTTGAGTTTTTCCAGGTTTGCTGGAAGTGCGTGCTAAACTTTTCCGATCGATCAAAGTATTAATAAAAGAGGATTTTCCAACATTTGACCGCCCTGCAAGAGCTATTTCTGGTATCGCAGTCGGCGGATACTGAGCTTTTGATACAGCACTGATCACAATATCTGCTTGATGAACTTTCACTTTTTTTTCTCCTTTTTTTACCATTAAAACTGATGAAACCCGAGTTTGATTTGTCTTGATCCAACGCATACTAAAATTGATATCTAACAGTTAAAGGCTGGAAATAGAAATTTCCCAGCCTCAAAAATAATCAACTAACTTTCTTTCCATCCTCAAGAACAAGCTTTGCTTCTCCAGAACCATACACGGCCTCTTTTGTGACAACAACTTTACTGATTTCTTCTCTTAAAGGAACTTCATACATGATATCCATCATAAGGTCTTCAATAATGGACCTTAATCCACGGGCTCCTGTATCACGCTCGATCGCTTTATGAGCGATCGCTCTAAGAGCTTCAGGCTGAAACTCCAACTCACAGCCATCCAGAGCTAATAATTTCTGATATTGTTTCACCAAAGCGTTCTTAGGCTCCGTTAAAATACGTACCAAGTCATCTTCAGTAAGCTTTTCTAAAGCAGCAGTAACCGGCAGCCGGCCAATAAATTCAGGGATCAAGCCAAATTTTAAAAGATCTTCTGGAATGATTTGCTGCATTGTACTGATCGAATCATCCAATTTCTTTTGGTCGGTACCAAAACCGATCACTTTTTCACCCAAACGATTCTTAACAATCGTTTCGATCCCATCAAATGCTCCGCCAACAATAAATAAAATATTTGTCGTATCAATTTGAATAAACTCTTGATGAGGATGCTTGCGGCCTCCCTGGGGAGGTACACTGGCAATCGTTCCTTCCAAAATCTTCAGCAATGCTTGCTGCACTCCTTCGCCGGAAACATCTCGAGTGATCGACACATTTTCGCTTTTACGAGCGATTTTATCGATTTCATCTATATATATGATCCCTTTTTCAGCTTTTTCAACATTATAATCCGCAGCTTGAAGCAGCTTTAACAAGATATTTTCAACATCTTCCCCAACATAACCGGCTTCAGTGAGACTAGTCGCATCAGCAATGGCAAAAGGAACATTTAAGGTCCTGGCCAGAGTCTGCGCTAAGAATGTTTTTCCGGAACCTGTTGGACCAATCAAACAAATATTACTTTTCTGCAATTCAACATCATTAGATTGTTCGGCATCCAGATGGTTTACACGTTTATAATGATTATATACTGCCACAGACAAGGTTTTTTTTGCTCGATTTTGGCCGATAACATATTCATTTAAAATACGTAAAATTTCATGAGGTTTAGGTACATCTAAAAAGTCTCGAAGAGCTTCATCATGAAATTCTTCATCAATTATTTCTTTACATAAGTCAATACATTCATTACAAATATATACTCCGGGTCCAGCAACAATTTTTTTTACTTCTTCTTGCGGTTTTCCACAAAAAGAGCAGCGAACTGTCCCATCCGTATCTGAATTATCATACATGAGCAATCTCCTTTCTACTTCTGTCCACTGACAGAAATCAAAAAATATTTTTTCATTTTTTAGTATCCTGTCCGATACATTTCCCTAGGTATACTAAAGAAAGGACTATCTGATCGTCTATTTTCCCATGATAGCATACTTCAAAAAAAAATGCTAATTTGCGACTTAGTAACGAAATTTTCTCATTTCCTGCTGCTAATAAACGATTCTTATGACAAAGAAAGAGGTTGGGTCAAAAATATTCAGCTTCAAGAAATAAGACGGAGTATCCGAAAATAGCTTCTCATATTTTCTGGATAATTCGTCTTATTTCCGAAGAAGTTTCTTTTGACCCACCGTTTATTCGTATTTAAGACTGATCCATCAGTTTAATCTGATTAACGGAGTCCGTCTCTGTCAAATGCTTGATTACTGTTTTGATACTACCGCTGCAAAGAAAGCCTAGGCTTCTTTAGCTGTATCCGTAACAACTTCCATCGCTTTTTTCATCACAATATCATGTTCAAGCATATCTTCGCTCAATGCTTTGCGAACTGCTTTTTCATCCATATTATATTGTTCAGCCAGCTCAGCAATTTCTTGCTCTATTTCTTCTGCGGTCGCTTCAAATCCCTCTTCTTTTGCGATAGCTTCAACCACTAAATTAGTTTTCGTGCGCATTTCTGCTTCACCTTCAAACTGAGTGTGCAGATCAGCTTCAGTCGTTCCAGTCAATTGGTAATACATTTCAGCAGAAATTCCCTGACGCTGCATATTATTCAAAAATTCTTCCATCGAGCGGTGAACTTCATTATGAACCATTACATGCGGCAAATCAATGATTTCAGCATTTTCTACGGCTTTTTTGATGGCTTCTTCTTTTACCGCATCTTCAGCTGCTGAAGCTTTTTGTTCAGTCAACTCTTTGCGGATCTTCTCTTTTAATTCAGCTACATTTTCTACTTCTTCATCGACATCTTTAGCAAAATCGTCATCGATCTCAGGTAATTCTTTTGATTTCACTTCATGAACTTTTACTTTAAAGACCGCTTCAGCTCCAGCTAAATCTTCAGCCTGGTAGTCTTCTGGAAAAGTAACTTTCACTTCTAATTCGTCATTTGCTTTCACACCAACCAGCTGTTCTTCAAAACCTGGGATGAATGAGCCCGAACCCAGCTCCAGTGAATGATTTTCTCCTGTGCCGCCTTCAAATGGTTCATCTTCTTTGAAGCCTTCATAATCAATGACTACCGTATCGCCATTCACAGCCGCTTCCTCTTCCTTGATCACTAATTCAGCTTGTTTTTCCTGCTCTTCTTTTAATTTATTCTCTACATCCTCATCGGTCACTTCGCGATCCTGTTTTTCAACAGTCAAGTTCTTATATTCGCCTAACTTCACTTCTGGTTTAACCGTCACTTCCGCAGTGATAACCCAAGTCTGACCCTTTTCCATACTTTCTACATCGATTTTAGGCTGTTCCACCGGGTCAATAGCGGCCTCTTTCACTGCAGCTTCATAAGCTTCAGGCAGTATATCATTCAAAGTATCTTCATATAATGAGGCTTCTCCATACATTCTATTAAAAATTTGACGAGAAATTTTTCCTTTCCTAAATCCTGGAACAGTAAGGTTTTTTTTCACTCGATTAAATGTTTGGCTCAATCCTTTTTCGATCACTTCTTGATCGATTTCAAATGTTAATACACCAGTATTAGTGTCTTTCTTTTCCCATTTGGCTGACATATCTAGTTCCCTCCGCGATTTTCTATTTGCACATTGATTTTCAATTGCATACCCCACAATATTACACTATCCACTGATAAAAGTAAACTCTTTTCCAATTGCCCTCTAGTCCTTGGCTGCTGGTTTTATTATTAAGAGAAAATTTTATATTTTCAAAAAAAGTTAAGAGATGCACGGATTGGATTCTTATCAAAAATTTACTTCATCTATTATTTTTTTTAGCTTTCTCTGCTTTTGCCGAACTTTTTTCAGTTCTGCTTTTCGATCAAACGAGGTTGAAAATGAATCCGTAAAATTCTCAGAGTAATCTAATAAATAACTTAATGCCCATAACTTCGGATCTTTGACTTCTCTATCAGCAAACGGATATAAAAGAGCAAAATGTAAACGTATTTCTGTCATTAAAGCTTGATAAAGAATAGGATCATCATCCATCGTTTTCTTTTCAATAAAATCGGCTAACTGCTGATAGCTGGCCGGTTCAGTTATGTTCTCAAGTTCCATCGGAAAAACCTGATAGACCTGCTGATCGATCCAGCAATAATCGACTGCTTCTTTTACTTTTAGCTTAGCTAACTCTTCAAGGACCGACGCTTTTATCAAGCTGTGCATGTTGCAGGATTTTATGATTTTTTTTGAAATCAAAACAAATTCTTCTGTAGGCAACAGATGAATTTCGCCTGCGTAAATCAATTGATCTTTAAGCAAAAAATCTTTAAGATGGCCCGCTTTAGCAAGTATTTCATTTATTTTTTTTTTCGCAGTCGTCACGTAATGAGCTTCTGCTCTTTCGATTTGTTCTTTCATTAAAACCCATCTTTGCACTTGCGGCTCCAGCATATGATCGATTTGATCGTTTACGATTTCATGCGCTTTTATAAAATCCTGTGTATAAATGAGCAAGGTTATATAAACGATCAATAAATCAGAAACTTTATAATATTCATCTAATTGTTCTTCTGCCAGCTGCCGCGCTTTTTGGTATTGTCCTAGTTCCATCAAGGCTGTCACTAAAATAAAATTCAAAGAAAAATCTTGTTTAAACTGATATGCTTTCTCAAAATTTTCTGCGGCTAGACTGAAATTCTCCTGATCCAACGCTTCTTGTCCCAATAAGATAAACCGATCATAGTTTTTCGGAAACTGAATTTTTTCTCCCAAGTTTACACCTCTGACCATTTTTTAGCTGAATATTTCAACATTTAATACCGAGATCGAGACGAATACCTGATTTCTGATCACGATTTTACATAACACTCTATTTCTTTGTTATTATCATTTAGTTAAAAATAAAGAACCTTCAATTTCAAAATGCACATTAAAAATTATCCTATATTCTTCCTGCCTTTTTTGACTATGCACCCAAGTCTGCTGTATAAAATAAAAAATATTTTTATTTTGCGCAGCCTTCAGCCAAAAAAGAGTGCTTTTCATTTTTGGTTGGCCAAATGGAGGAAAGTTGCTGAAAATAAAGACTTGCATATCTATGAATCATCAAAAAAAATGGCTAGGGATAATTATCCCAGCCTCTTCTTCAATTAATCTTGTAATAATTCGTAAATTTCAATAGCAACTAAATCAATATCGTCAAATTGATAGACTTGCTGCGTCGCTGTTTCCAGCAATTCAAAAGTTTCCGCACTAAAATCATAAGTCACAGTGCAGCGTTCATCGCCTTCTTTTTCAAATCGACGAACTTGAATTTCATTGTCCGTCGCCTCTATCATTGCCTCAAGCCGCTTAATGATGGCAACTAATTGTGAATGCTTCATAGGAATGGCCCCCTCTTATTTGAATTACTGTTATATTGTATCAAAATATTAGCGGCTTGTGCGTTAAAATGAAAGATTTTTTTTATTTATTTATTTTAATCCGGACGTTTCCCATCAGTCCACCATAATTTGATCAGCGCCTGCGTTCCATCATTCTCGTATCCCTGATCAGCAAGCTGACTATATAAATCTTTGGCCAATAAAGTTAAAGGCAGTTTTATTTTCATTTTTTCCGCTTCATCCAAAGCTATTTTTAGATCTTTAATAAAATGTTTAACAAAAAAACCTGGAGAATAATTATCTTGTAAGATACGCGGTGCATAATTTGCTAATGACCAGTTTGCTGCACCGCCGCCGCTTAGAGTGTCCAGAACCTTTTCTAGATTCAATTCGGCCTTATCCGCATATACTAAAACCTCAGTCATCCCCAGCATCGTACCAGCGATCATTATCTGATTCGCCATTTTTGTATGTTGACCAGCGCCGCTCGGGCCTTGTAAAACCACCTTGCTGCTAAAAAAATTGAAGACCGGCAGCGCCTTTTGAAATGCCGTTTCACTACCTCCTGCCATTACAGTCAGCGTTCCTTTTTGTGCCCCGATATCTCCTCCAGAGACTGGAGCATCCAAGCTTTCTCCACCCATTTCCTGAACTTTTTCAGCGATTCTGACTGCTAACGAAGGAGTGCTGGTTGTCAAATCTACTACAATTTTCTGTTTAAGATCACTTTCTATGATCCCATTATGACCAAAATAAACTTCTTCCACATCACTCGGATAACCCACCATTGTGAAAATGATTTCACTATGATCCGCTACAGTTTTGGGATCGCAATACCACTGCGCCCCATTTTCAACTAAGGAAGCAGCTTTGCTTTTGGTACGATTATAGACATTGACAAAGTAGCCTTCTTTCAAAAGATGACCTATAATAGCTGAACCCATGACACCCGTTCCAATAAATCCAATTGATTTTACCATAAAATCCCCCTCCTCTTTTCTCTATTATACACGCATTCATTTACTTGCAAATAAATAAAACAGTTTTTTGAATAAAGTCGAAAAAACTGCGAAACCAATTCAAGTAGTGTCGGTTTCTGCAGATTTTTTATGGATCATTATTTTATTTTTCGACTGAAGCATCTGCTACTGTAAAACGTTCCTGATTAAATTTTGGACGTTCGATCTCATCAAGGATAGCTGCGGCTAAAGTTCCGCTTGACGTGACTGAGTTCCCCTGATCATTGATCAGCAAGTCATCCTTGCCTAATAAACTTTTTTGCGCCGTTCCCGCTTGAAATGTGCTTGCAGGAGAAACTCCGACCCAGTCAACATCGTCTACTCCTCTTAGAAAATCTAACTCTTTTAATTGATTCTGAGGAACTTTTATCCAGGCGGCACTCTCAGGAACAGCTTCCAGATCCCTTACCAATAAATGCCGATCCGTTCCGGTTTTAAGACTTCCTGCGCCCAAAATAAAGAATAAACGCGGTTGTTTTTTTCCACGAAACAAATGAACTAGTTTTGCTGCTAGATCAACATGAAGATACGCTTTATTTGGTTCACTGGCAAACGCATCGACGATCACATCAAAATCCTGCAAATCAGCCACCGTCAAATCAAAAGCATCCTTTTCCAGATAATTCACATCTTCCCCTAAAAGCCTTTTTGCTTTTGGAGCATCTCTTACTAGTGCAACGGGCTCTAATTTTCTTTTAACAGCTTCTTTAAAGATAGCAGATCCTGCCGTACCCGTTGCGCCTATAATTCCAATTTTCGTCATTGAACATTCTCCCTCCATAAAAAATTACAAATATCCTTATCATTTATAGTAGGCTGATTCAAAGAAAAAGTAAATTAAAACGTTTTACAAACGAAGCAGCAAAGGATATTTATCTAAACTATTCTTTTGTATTCTCTTCTTTGATCAGCTCAAACTCTTCGCGCATTTGTCTTCTCTTTGTTACCAAAACATAGATCATACCAATCAGGAAAGGAAGCATATAACTGGCAAAACGATACAGCAGCATTGATGCCGCAGCATCGACCGTTCCAACTAAAGGATGAAAAAGGAACATATAAACAAACTCAAAAGAACCGATCCCAGCCGGGGCAGGAATCACTCCAGATAAAACTGTCGTAAAGGACATTAACGAAAAAATAAGAAAAAAGGAAAAATCGTGTGAATCCCGTAAAACAAAAAATGGAATACTATACCAAAAAACAAGTTTTACAACATTGATCGCTAATAATTTTACAATACCCAGATGGTCTTCGGTGATACTTTTGATGGCCCTGCGCAGCGAAAAAATTTGTTCATTCACTTTTTCCAGTCTTTTTAACCATTTTTCTTTTTTTAAATGCTTTTTCACTTTTTCAATCAGCCACACATGAACTTTCTGATTGCTGGATAAAAATATAATGGCAAATACAACAACAAAAGTAACAGCAACTCCTAATAAAATAAACGGGATCATTTTTGGAGCATGATGATAGAGCTCGGGTAATTGAAAAACGAGACCGATAATGGCAAATAACATGACGGCAATTTTGTAATTGATCAGATGCATCGCTGCAATGCCGATCCCCTCAGAAGTTTGAACACCTTTTTTATGATAATAAACGATTTCAGAGACACTTGTTCCGCTGCCAAAACTAATGACCCGGTAAAAAACGACATACGCAGCACAAAAAAATCCGTCCTTCCACGTAAAACTTTTTTGGAAAAATTGAGTGATCCTGGCAATGTTTACTCCCTCAATCATTTGATACGCCATCCCTAAAATTACGACTCCTATCAAAATTTCAATATCGGTCTGCCGCAGCTGCCAAATAATATCATGAAGCGAATTTTTTAAAACATAAATGATAATCGCAATAATAATTAAAAGCAGCAGACTATTGCCAACAAACTTTAATTTTGATTTTTTTTGCAAAAAATCCACCTCCCCATCCTTTTATAAAAATATCTCATTTGGACTTCTCATGACTAAAATTGCGAGTATTCTCGGCTATTGGATAAAACTGAATAGGCCTTGCCCGCCTATTCAATGATAGGCTGCCCATCTCTTTAGATAAAAAATTCACACTTTTCCGCTAAAAAAGGCTAAATTCTATTAACAATAGGAAATAGCCACTGTATAGCCAGCAAAAATTTCAATATTTTTTTCATCAGCTGAGATTTTTAGAATACAACAAGCAGAGAACTAAAATAGTCCCTATCGCATAACTAACTAAAAATTTTTTTTTGCGTGTTTTATGATGGAAGATCTTCCCGCTTAAAAAACCGCCCATACCACCGCCGATCATGCACATAAAAAGAATATTTCTTTCTGGAACACGCCATCCGCCCTTGCGTGCCTGATGTTTGTCAAAAAACATAAGAATGAAAACATAGAGATTAACCACTAAACAGTAAAACAACACTGGAGAGGATCCAAACATCAGCTTTGCTCCTCATTTAATCGAAGGATCTCTACAATCAATTCCGTGGCCTTTTCCATACTTTCAACAGCCACAAATTCAAAACGTCCATGCATATTTTCTCCACCGGCAAAGATATTGGGAGTAGGGATTCCCATATAAGAAATTTTAGAGCCGTCCGTCCCGCCGCGGACTGGTTCGACAATTGGTTTTACCGCTACATTTATCATGGCTTGCCTGGCTAATTCAATGATACTCATATCTTTAGCGATGATCTCGCCCATGTTGTAATATTGATCAAACATTTTCATTTCAACTCTAGCTTCATCAAATGACTGATTCAGCTCTTTTTGAATAGCTTTCATCTTTTCTTTTCGCAACAAGAATTTTTTTTGATCATGATCGCGGATAATATAGGTCATCGTGGCTTCTTCAGGGTTTCCGTTTAATTGAAGCAAATGGTAAAAACCTTGGTAGCCGTCCGTTCTTTCCGGAACTTCTGCACTGGGTAATTTTTCGTGAAAATCTATTGCCAGCTGAAGAGCATTGATCATGGTATTTTTAGC
>JAATEZ010000245.1 GCA_015655485.1 Lactobacillales bacterium
CGCGGGTAACGAACGATGTGGATGCCTTAAGCAATGCTTTACAACAAAGTTTTATCCCTGTCGTTTCTGCTCTGCTCGGTATTATCATGGCAGTTGCAGCTATGTTTTTGATCAACGTAAAAATGGCTATTGTAGCAATAATCATGATTCCATTATCTTTGGTCATCTCAAAAATCATTGTTTCGATCTCGCAAAAATATTTCCGCGGTCAACAAAAATCATTAGGCAGTATGAATGGTTACGTTCAGGAGAATATGACCGGCTTCAGTGTGTTGAAATTATTTGGCCGCGAGGAAGAAACTTTAGCAGGATTTAAAAAAGTCAATCAAAGCCTGGCCCACTTTGGTTTTCGTGCCGCTTTTGTCTCCGGATTGATGATGCCGCTGGTACAGTTGACTTCCTACGGAGCCTATGCTGCGATCAGTGTTATGGGCGCTTACTATGTGATCCATGCGGTGATCGCTGTAGGACAATTACAGGCTTTCATTCAATATATTTGGCAAGTAAGTCAGCCGATGGGACAAGTGACTCAGCTTTCATCTGTTTTGCAGAGCGCTTCGGCAGCGGCTTTTCGAGTTTTTGAAATTTTAGATGAGTCGGAGGAAGTCATTTTAGACGAGGATCATTCATTGAAAGAGCCCCTTGAAGGAAATGTATTTTTCGATAATGTTTCTTTTAGTTATAATAAAAAACAAACGCTGATCAAAGATTTGAATTTCGAAGTGAAAAAAGGTCAAACGGTAGCGATCGTTGGCCCAACAGGTGCTGGGAAAACGACGATCATCAATTTATTGATGCGTTTTTATGATGTAGATCAAGGCGCGATCCGGATCGATGGAATAGATACAAAGCGGATGAAGCGGAGCGATGTGCGCAGTTTTTTTGGTATGGTTTTACAGGATGCTTGGCTTTACCATGATACGATCTTAGAAAATATTCGTTTTGGCAAGCTGGATTCTTCTTATTATGAAGTGATCGATGCGGCTAAAACGGCCAACGTTCATCATTTTATTCGCACGATGCCGGATGGCTATGAGATGCTTATTGATGAAGAGGGTTCAAATATTTCACTGGGTCAAAAGCAGTTGTTGACTATCGCAAGAGCGGTCATTTCAGATCCGAAGATCTTGATTTTAGATGAGGCGACCAGTTCAGTAGATACGCGGCTGGAGGCTTTGATCCAAAAAGCCATGCAAAAAGTGATGGCTGGACGTACCAGTTTTGTTATTGCTCATCGGCTTTCCACTATACGCGAGGCGGATTTGATCTTGGTTATGGATAATGGGGAAATTATTGAACAAGGAACTCATGAGAGCCTGCTTGCGGCCGGCGGTTTCTATGAAAAACTTTATAATAGTCAGTTTCAAGAAGAGTAAGAGTAAATGTAAATGAAAATTCTGAGTTTTTATTTGGATAGCGATCAAGGAAAAGAGTGGAACTTGTAAAGGAAGCCAAAAATTCAAATCATTTTATCCCCCTCTTTTTGGGGTATTAAAAGAGACTGTATTTTGCTGTTTGGGGCATCATAATGAACCTTTTTGAGTCGAGCTCATCTGCTTTGGACTTGACTGGACTTGTCAAATTTTTCTTACAGAAATTTATTGCTTCAAGGAAGTTCATTAAAGGAAAATGATTGAAAATGTGATATGATAATCTTAATCGAAACTGAAGGAGTTGTGAGGAGCAGGATGGAACTCAATTTAATTAAAGTGCATGGATCGGGGAATGACTTCTTTATTTTAGATGAGTCAAAATTATCTAGGCCTCTATCTAAGGGAGAAATAGATCAATTAAGGGAAAAAATATGTGATCGGAAGAATGGTCTGCTTGGCGGGGCAGATGGCATATTGTGGATCCAGCCGGCTAAGCAGAGCACTTCACTTGCCAGAATGCGTGTGATCAATAGTGATGGCAGTGAAGCCAGTATGTGCGGCAATGGCTTGAGGACAGTGGCTCGATATTTAGCGGAAAAAAATAAATTGGAAAGTTTTACGGTCGAAACCACCTATGCTGATCTGAAGGTTTGCAAGGGGAAAGACCTGGATGAA
>JAATEZ010000467.1 GCA_015655485.1 Lactobacillales bacterium
ATTTCATACTGATGTTCCTCGTCTTTAGTAGGAATATTGATTATGTTGGAGATAGATGGAAAATTAATGCAAGGAAGGGATAATTGTTATGGCTAAAAAAGAAATCACGGCAGCAGATATCAGAAAAAGTGTTGAAGAGGAAAATGTTCGGTACTTACGTTTAATGTTTACTGACATTTTAGGTACTATAAAGAATGTGGAAGTACCCATCAGTCAATTAGACAAAGTTTTAGAAAATAAAATCATGTTCGATGGCTCATCTATTCAAGGCTTTGTCAGAATAGAAGAAAGCGATATGTATTTATATCCGGATTTTTCAACTTGGATGATTTTTCCATGGGAGACCTCTGAAAGAGGAAATAAAGTGGCTCGATTGATTTGTGATGTTTATAATCCTGATGGCACTCCCTTTGCCGGGGATCCGCGCGGAGCTTTAAAACGCGAATTGAAACATATGGAAGAGTTAGGTTTTAAATCTTTCAACTTGGGACCGGAAGCGGAATTCTTCTTGTTCAAATTGGACGAAAAAGGCAAACCAACAATGGATCTAAATGATGCCGGCGGTTATTTCGATTTAGCTCCAACTGACTTAGGCGAAAAATGTCGTCGGGAAATAGTTTTAGAATTAGAAATGCTGGGCTTTGAAGTAGAAGCTTCTCACCATGAAGTGGCAGTGGGTCAGCATGAGATCGATTTTAAATATGCCAATGCGATCGAAGCTTGCGACAGTATCCAGACTTATAAACTGGTTGTGAAAACAATCGCTCGCAAACATGGTCTTCATGCAACTTTCATGCCTAAACCTTTGTATGGGATCAATGGTTCCGGGATGCATTGCAACATGTCTCTTTTCACAGAAGCAGGAAATGCCTTTTACGATGCGGATGGAAAATTGGAATTAAGCACAGTGGCTTATGAATTTTTAGCTGGTCTGTTAAAACATGCCCGCGCCTTCACAGCCGTATGCAACCCGACTGTTAATTCGTATAAACGTTTAGTTCCTGGTTATGAAGCTCCAGTTTATGTAGCATGGAGCGGACGCAACCGGTCTCCATTAGTACGTATCCCTGAATCTCGCGGCGCTTCTACAAGACTGGAAGTTCGTTCAGTAGATCCTTCGACCAACCCTTACTTGGCTTTAACTGTCCTTTTAGCTTCTGGATTAGACGGTATTGAAAATGAGTTGAAACCTATGCCGGCCGTTGATCGTAATATTTACGTGATGACGAGAGAAGAAAGAGAAAAAGCCGGAATCCATGATCTGCCTTCTACTTTGCATAATGCGATCAAAGAACTACGCGGCGACAGTGTTTTACGCGATGCTCTTGGAGAACATATTTATACTGGTTTTGAAGAAGCCAAAGCTATTGAATGGGCTGCTTTCCGTGAACAAGTTTCTGAATGGGAACGTGAGCAATACTTGGAATTATATTAAAAAAAGAGCGCAAGCTCTTTTTTTTTGTCTAAATTTATTCAGCTTTCGAAGAAATTTATTTCACGAGCCAGAACGGGGTCGAATCAAAAGTGATCCATCTCAAAATCAATAACTTTGTGATTTTTTATTATTGAGAACACATGGCTTGATTTGATTGAGGTTTGCATTTAAATTTCAATTAACTTTTCAATGAGGTTTATAAAAAAAAGAATCTGCGCTATAATAGGAACGAAGCTTCTATTTTATAGTTTCAATGAGAAAAAAGGATGGTCTTTCATGAGAAAAAAACAAACGATGGATGGAAATACTGCCGCAGCCTATATTTCTTATGCTTTCACAGAATTAGCGTCCATTTATCCAATTACGCCCAGTTCTACCATGGCTGAGCTGGTCGATCAATGGTCCGCAGAAGGGAAAAAAAATATTTGGGGTCAGCCGGTCCAGGTCACTGAAATGCAGTCTGAGGCTGGAGCAGCAGGTGTTGTCCACGGAGCTTTAAAAACAGGGGCTCTAACTACCACATATACTGCGTCCCAAGGGTTATTATTAATGATCCCTAACATGTATAAAATAGCGGGAGAATTATTACCGACCGTTTTTCATGTGGCAAGTCGTGCGGTAACAACGAATGCACTAAATATTTTTGGCGATCACGGCGATGTGATGGCAACTCGCCAAACAGGTTTTGTCATGTTGGCTGAGAGCAGTGTTCAGGAAGTAATGGATCTTTCGCCGGTAGCTCATCTGGCATCGATCGATGCCAGCCTGCCGTTTTTAAACTTTTTTGATGGATTTCGGACGAGTCATGAAATCCAAAAAATTGAAGTTCTGGAATATGACGAGTTGGCACCGCTTATTGATCAGGAAAAGCTGTCGGCTTTCAGGCAGCGCAGTATGAACCCGAATCATCCCGATGTTAGCGGAACTAATCAAAATCCGGACATTCATTTTCAGCAGAGAGAGACGATCAATGAATATTATGATCGAGTTCCCGCCATAGTTGAAAAATATATGGATAAGATCAATCTTTTACGAGGAACTTCTTATGACTTGGTAAATTACTATGGGTCAAAAACAGCTGAAGAAGTGATCGTAACGATGGGTTCAGTTGCTCCGGTGGTCCAGCAAGTAGTCGACTATTTGAATGGACAAGGCAGAAAAGTGGGACATTTAAACATTCATCTTTACCGTCCGTTTCCAGTGGAAAAGTTTTTGAGCGTACTGCCCAAGACTGTAAAAAAAATGGCTGTTCTTGATCGGACGAAGGAGCCGGGAGCCGGCGGAGAACCATTATTGCTGGATGTGCAAAGTGTGATGTATAATAGCGGCCTGCATCCGCTGATTGTCGGCGGACGCTATGGATTGGGTTCTAAGGATGTCACTCCCAATCAGATCATTGCTGTCTTTGACCACTTGAAAAATTCTAAAGAAACGCTCAAAGAACGTTTTACGATCGGGATCAATGATGATGTAACGCATCTATCCTTGCCGATCACAGAATCGATAGATTTAACTCCCAAAGATACTTATCAGGCAAAATTCTGGGGCTTTGGGTCTGATGGGACAGTCGGGGCCAATAAATCGGCGATCAAACTTATCGGAAACCATACAGATTTGTATGCTCAGGGATATTTCTCCTATGACTCGAAAAAATCAGGCGGGTTGACTGTTTCTCATTTGCGCTTTGGGAAAACGCCGATCCAGTCTACTTACTTGATTGAAAATGCCGACTTTGTTGCTTGCCATACTGCGGCTTACCTGCATTCTTATGATTTAGTCAAGGGATTGAAGCCGGGCGGGATTTTTTTACTGAATACGATTTGGAATGATCAGCAGCTGGATCGGCATCTTCCAAGTAAATTAAAAAAATATTTAGCAGAGAACAAGATCCGCTTTTTTACGATAGATGCTATTCAGATCGCCAATGAAGTTGGTTTAGGCCGGCGAATCAATATGATCATGCAGACAGCCTTTTTTAAGCTGACAAACATTTTACCTTTTGAAGAAGTTGTTCCATTGCTAAAAGCAGAAGTAGTCAAAAATTATGGTAAAAAATCGGCGGCGGTCGTGGAAAAAAACCATCAGGCTATTGATGCCTCAGCAGAATTGCTTCATCAAGTCGAAGTTCCTGAAACCTGGCTAAAAGCCTCTGTTCAGTCAACTGTTGATCGAAAAAATAAAACTAAATATGTTTTTGAAATTTTAGAACCTGTGGATCGGCAGGAAGGGGATCTTCTAACAGTAGGGGATTTAAAAGCAAATGGAATGACTGACGGTCGGATACCGGTCGGAACTGCTGCCTTTGAAAAAAGAGGTATCGCTTTAGAAGTACCTGTTTGGGATGTGGATCGCTGTACGATGTGCAATGAATGCTCTTTTGTTTGCCCTCATGCAGCCATTCGGCCTTTTTTAGCAGATGAAGAGGAATTAAAAGAAGCTCCTGCAGGATTTATCACTCGAGAGATGCGGGGCAGCGACGGCAAGCAGTACCGGATCCAAGTTTCGTTAGAGGATTGTACTGGTTGCGGCTTGTGTGTTGAAGCTTGCCCTGCAAAGGGAAAAGCCTTAGAAATGAGACCTTATGATGAGATGAAAGAACAGGCTGTGAACTGGGCTTTTGCTATGACACTCAGAAAGAAAGCTAATCCTTTTAAAACAAACACCGTGCGAGGATCACAGTTCAATCAGCCGTTATTAGAATTTTCCGGGGCTTGTTCTGGTTGTGGAGAAACTCCTTATGTGAAGCTTTTGACACAAATGTTTGGGGATCGGATGCAAATCGCCAATGCGACCGGATGTTCGTCTATATGGGGCGGAGCCGCACCGGCAACTCCATATACGACTAATGATGAAGGTCAGGGGCCGGCCTGGTCGAATTCCCTACTAGAAGATAACGCTGAATTTGGCTATGGAATGTATCTGGCAAATCAAACTAGACGAGAAAAATTAGCCAAACTTATGCAGGAATCGCTTATAGAGCTGAACATTTCTGCGGATTTAGCCGCTTTGATGTCAGACTGGATCGAGCATTTCCATGAGGGCACCGGTTCGCAGCAGCGGGCCGCAAAGTTAAAAGCAGCCCTGGAAGCAGAAAAAACAAATCAACCGCTTCTGGAAAAAATTTATCAGGAAAAGGATCTCTTTGTCAAAGTTAGCCAATGGATGATCGGAGGAGACGGCTGGGCTTACGATATTGGCTTTGGCGGTATCGATCATGTTTTGGCCAGCGGGGCAGATGTTAATCTTTTGGTCCTGGATAATGAAGTTTATTCAAATACTGGCGGTCAAGTATCTAAAGCCACCCCGGCATCTGCTATTGCCAAGTTTTCGGCCAGCGGAAAATATGTCAGCAAAAAGGACTTAGGTATGATGGCGATGACTTATGGAAACGTCTATGTCGCTCAAATCGCTTCAGGCGCCAATCAGATGCAAACCATTAAAGCTTTTGAAGAAGCAGAGAGATTTCCTGGGCCGTCTTTGGTCATAGCTTATACACCTTGTATTGCTCATGGCTTAAAAGGCGGTATGAGTCAAACTTTAAACGAGGCCAAAGAGGCAGTGGAAACAGGTTATTGGTCTTTGTACCGCTATAATCCCGAGCTGGAAGAAAAAGAGAAGAATCCGATGACTCTGGATTATAAAAAACCGGATTTTGCAAAAATGCAAGACTTTATCACAAAACAAACTCGTTTCTCTGCTTTAAAACAAATCCACCCGGATACGGCCGAGAAATTGTTTGAAAAAACTGTTAAGGATGCCAAAAGACGCTTTTATAACTATGCTCGTTTAGCGGGGCAGGAAGAAAAAATCAGAGCCAAACTTGAACAAATATGATCCTTTTTGAAAAAAGAGGATGAATGAAAGCGAACTTGGGTTTGATCAATGGTTCCTTTAAAAAAAGAGATAGAAAATAGGGACTTTACGAAAATCACCCGGCATCCGCAAAAAATGTTTATCAGATTTTTTGCGGACCCGGGCTGATTTATTATGAAAAACTGGATTTTTTTGCTAAAATTTAAAGAAAGGAACTGAAATTGAATAGAAAAAAAAATAAAAA
>JAATEZ010000400.1 GCA_015655485.1 Lactobacillales bacterium
GTGATCGCCGCCTCCATACCGCCCGGTCCGCCGCCAACAACAAGGACAGAACGCTTTTCGAACGATTTTTCAAGCTGATAATCTTTTTCGGCATAACATAATGGATTGACAGCACAATAATAATGTTTTCCACTAAATCCGCCTAATAAGCATTCATTACAACCAATACAAGGTGTGATATCAGTGATATTTCCCTCTTTTACTTTTTTTGCCCAATAAGGATCAGCCAGCATCTGATGAGCCAAAGCGACAAAATCAGTTTTGTTCTCGACTAAAACTGATTCCGCCAATGAAGGATCGAACAATTTCCCTTGACTGATCACCGGGATCGATACGGCTTTTTTTACCGCACTGGCGACTCTCATCTGATGACCTTGTTCTTCATAAACTGTCGAAATCGCTTTATACCATACTTCATAGCAGCCTACATCAACATGCAGCGCATCGACTTTTGCAGCTTCAAAGATTTTTGCCATTTCAATCCCCTCGGAGAGCTCTCTGCCGCCTTCAATCCCATGGTAAGCTGTATACTTCATAATGACTGGAAAATCAGATCCGCAATTATCGCGGATCGACTGGATCGCTTCTAAAGAAAACCGCAGGCGATTTTCCAGACTGCCGCCGTATTCATCGGTTCGCTGATTCCATAAAGTAGAATGAAACTGATCCATCAAATAGCCGCCGTATCCATGAATTTCCACCGCATCTGCTCCGGCTGCCTGTGCTAAACTGGCGGAGTAGCCGATACGTTCAACTAAATAGTGGATATCCTCTTTACTCAAGGCTTTGCACTTAAGCTCCGGAAACCAAAATGAATGAGCCTGATCACTGGCAGAGTAAGGTGCATTATAGGGATCCGTATAGACCATCCGGCCTAATCCTGGTGTGATCTGCACACAAACTTTTGCTCCGTAATGATGACAACGCTCAATCAATACCGCCAATTTTTCCACATGATGAAAGTTTGACAATTCGTTTTCAGGCCGTTCTTCAAATTTAGTGGTGGCAATATTCGCTCCTGTGATGATCAGCCCCGCCTCTCCTTTCGCCCGTTCTTCAAAATAATTGATCGCATTGTAGCTGTAGCTCCCATCTGCTTCTGGTTTCGTACCCATCGGAGCCATGATGACACGATTTTTAAGTTTCATACTGCCAATATTTCCTTTTTCGAAAAGTTTCACAATATTGACCTCCTAAAAAATTTTTTATTATTAAAACACTTTTAAAATGGGATTTATAAAAGTGATTTTAATCACAATTATTACTCGAGTAAAGTTTAACATTCCCTCAGTATTAATTCAATCTCTTTTAATTTTTTTTTAATTGGTATACTATTATTCTAAAGCAATAAATTACTGAGGAGTTCTTAAATGAAAAAACAGTCTACTAAAGAAATAATTTTACAAGCTTCTTTTGATTTGTTTAAAGAAAAAGGCTATGATTCAGTCACCTTAAAAGAAATATGTGATCAGTGCCAGCTGACCAAGACTGCTTTCTATTATCATTTTTCTTCAAAGGAAAATCTATTGATTCATTATTACGACTCTGTTATTGATAAAATCAGCAACAAAAGCATTGCTTTTGTTAACGCTCAAAATTACTGGGAGCAAATAATAATTTGTTTTGATGAATTGCTGCAAGCAGATCTGGAACTTGGTCCGGATTTGACTAGTCAGCTTTTCATTACAAATCTGAGAGAAGACAAAGGTACTTTCAACTTCAACCCTGTATTGACTGATATGTGTCTTATTCTAATCAAAAAAGCGCAGGATGCCGGTCAAATATTGAACCAAAAAGCCCCAAATGAACTTTATCAGGCGGCCGCTTTTCTTTTTACTGGTTACGAAACCATGTGGTGTATCAAAAAAGGGAAATTCGATCGAAAACAAATCATGCGGCAATCTCTGGAAACTATTTTCGAAACAGCTCCTGAATTTTGCTTAAAAAATAGAATCGATCCTAACCAAATTTTCTTGATTTGAAAAGTTTCTGGATATAAAAAAATCGGGATCCAACCAATACACAGCAAGGGCCTGGGGTCAAAACTTTTGAAGTTTTGACCCCAGGCCCTTAAAATTCGAATAAACAATGGGTCAAAAACAGCTTCTTCGAGAATAATCCGAACTATCCAGAAAAAAGGAGAAGCAATTTTCGGATAGTTCGTTTTATTTCCGAAGCTGAACACTTTTGGCCCAACCTCTTGATCCATAATGATAGACAATACTTGTTTGAAAGCTACTATAAAAAAAATAAAGTAAGAACAAATCCAATTGTTATGAAAACTAAATATTTTACAATTTATCCGCAACTGCTAAAGCCGCCTCTGTTGCTGAATTTGCCTGCCCAACTTTTTTTGCGTCTCCGATAACATAGACTTCCGGGACGATTCCGGTTAAAACCTGTTCTAACGGATTAACAGATTTGACTCCCATGGCTAAAACAATACTATCAAATCCAGTTTGAGTCTTTATTTCGCCATTTTGTTCATAAATAACCCCATCCGGCAAAAATTCTTTGATTTGCGCATTCATGATCAAACCAGTCCCGCATGCGAGAACACGTTCAACCAAATGCTCTCTGATGCCCAGAAAAGTTTCCATAGCAATATCCGGCAGCCTGTCGATGATCGTCGACTGCCTATTGTGACTGCCCAGAAAAGCAGCCGTTTCACTGCCTACCATGCCGCCCCCGGCGATCAATACATTGCGGCCAACAGTCTTTATTCCTGCCAATACATCCACTGCTTGAACAAAATCAGGATGATCGATGCCGGCGATATTCGGCAGCAACGGTTCTCCTCCAGTGGCAATGATCACTGCATCCGGTCTTTCACTTTCAACAAGTTCTTTGGTAACTTCTGTATTCTGCCTAAATACCACACCATATTTATTTCCCATTGTTACATAATATTTCAATGCGCCAAAAATCAAATGTTTGGACGGCGGTATGCCCGCTACACGAAACTGACCGCCAAGTTTATCAGATTTTTCATACAAAGTAACCTGATGCCCGCGCTTTGCCGACACCCAGGCGGCTTCAAGACCAGCTGGACCCCCGCCAATGATCATAACCTTTTTAGGATGTTCTGTTTTTTCTAATTTATATTCCCCCTCATGTCCAGTACGCGGATTGACCAGACACGAAATTTTCAATTTTTTCGGATCCATAAGATACCCGGCACAAGACTGCAGACAAGCAATACAAGGAGTGATCTCAGAAGTCCGGCCTTCTTTCACCTTATTGGGAAATTCCGGGTCCGCAAGCGACTCTCTGCCCAAAGAAACGAAATCTGCTTTTCCTGTTGCCAAAACGTCTTCTGCAATTTCCGGTGTATTTAATCTTCCCACAGCGATCACAGGGATAGAAATCGATTCTCTGATTTCTTTTGCCGTATAAGCATTGAAGCCTGCTGGTGTATCCGCCGGCATAAACATCCACTTTAAACTGCCGTAAGTACAAATAGACACATGGATCGCATCCGCTCCCGCTTCTTCAAAATATTGCGCTAATAATTTAGTGTCGGTAACAGTCAATCCATCATCGACCTTTTCATCCCTGCTGATCCGCACCAATACAGAAAAATCTCGGCCGCATTTTCTCTTGATATTTTTAATGATCTCAACCGGAAATTTTGCCCTTCCTTCCAAACTGCCGCCAAACTCATCAAAACGCTTATTCACTTGAGGAGATAAAAATTGAGCCACTAAATAACCGTGAGCCGCGTGAACTTCTACTGCATCAAAACCGCTGTCTTTCGCTCTCTTGGCCGCATCTCCAAATTTTTCGATCAATGTATAAATTTCAGTGATCGTTAATTCATGAGGAACGGTATCAAATACCGGGCAGGCCACTGCGGAAGCTGAAACCGGCTGTCTGCCGATCAGTTCAGAAGAAGTTTGTCGACCCGCATGATGCAGCTGAACTGCCATTTTCGTTCCATACCGGTGAACGGATTCAGTGAGTTTCTTCCAATCAGGAATAAACTCATCACTCCAAAGTCCCAGCTGATTGGGAGTACAGATTCCTTCTTTATCTACACCGGTCACTTCAGCTATGATGAGCCCATAGCCTCCTTTAGCTCGCTCCGTATAATAGTCAATAGACTGTTGTGTTATATGTCCCTTGCTATCCCCGTAGCTGGTTCCCATTGCTGGCATGACAAACCGATTTTTTAACCATAAAGAGCCGATTTTTCCTTCACTTAATAAATTTTTGTAACGCATCTGCTTTTCCTTTCTGCATTTTTTAATGCCCATTCCTTTTAGTGTTTGAATCTTTTCTTTTCAAAAGCAAAAGGAAAGAGTATGATATTGTTAATAGTTTAACAAGCAAGTACCGGCTCTTTCCATTTGCCTGAAAAGAGTATACGGCAAATCCGCCTTGAAAGCATTGGCTCAAAATCAAAAAATCAACTGTAATAACAGGCATCATGCACAACAGCACTCTTTAGATTTTATATTTTCTGGGCTGCTGATAGTTACGCTGTGAACAAACTGCTTTGAGTCAATAGACAGGAGGAGAAGAATGATCAACTATTTATTACTTAAAAAAAAATTACCTCAATATCATTTGCAATGTATGCAAGGAATAAATACTTCTTTTTATCAATGCAATACCTTGACTGATCATGCCATTCTGAAAAAAGGAACTCTTTATATTGGTTACTCAAAACATTTGAAAACAGACTATTTGACCGATCGATCGATTGGTTTCTTGCTACTGGACCAGCCCGATCATGATTTTCCTGAAAATCAGGCGGCTATTCTTTTTACGCCGGATCAAGAGATTGATATTATGGAATTGCTGTATGAAGTCCAATGCATTTTTCAGCAGCAAATGAGTCTTTTAAATGACAGTTCTTTATTCATTGACGGTTTATTGCAAGAAAAGAATATTTCTGAACTGATAGATATTGGGGAACAGCTTTTGGGAAATCCCATTATGCTGACAAATGCCTCTTTCAAAGTGATCTATATGTCAAAAGATCAAAATGTGGCGGACAGAGTTTGGCTGGATGCCCAAAAATTAGGCTATTGCAGTGCCGAATCCATCTCGTTTTTTAAGCAAGACAACGCGTCAACTATTCTATACAGCCATAAAAAAGCCTTTATCTATAAAACTGGATTAGGCAAGCAAATGCCGCGAATCTTGAAAAAAATAACAACCCGCAATAAAGTTTTAGGTTATTTGGTTGTATTTGAAGCCAAACAAAAATTGGAGGATCATCATTTAGAAATGACCGATTTTCTTTGCAACTTTTTAGCAATAGAGATGAAAAATAATGTAACTGAAGACACGACAGATAAAATTTATGAAAGCCTGATTTTGGATTTGCTGCATCCAAAAGATTTATCCGATTTTTCATTATCTGACCGGCTCCACTCCGCTGAGTGGCTGATCAAACCGATTCTTCGGCTTATTTATATTGAAGTGGATCAAAAAAAAACACTGGAATTTTATTTTGATTATATTTATAGCAGATTGCAGAACATTAATCTATTTGCCCGAGTAGTTCATTTTGATAAAAATATTTTGATCGTTCTTAATTATAATTCGGCTGAAGATTATGGTTCCATGGCTATTAAAATCGATCAGCTTTTAGAACAATACCAGTTGTTCTGGGGGATCAGCCGTTCCTTCTCAAAACTATCGGAAATTTACGACTATTATCTACAGGCGAAAACTGCTTTGACTTTAGGCAAACTTTTACAAAAAGATGCTCATTCCTTTTATTATAAAGATTTGGGCTGCTATCATTTGTTGAGTTGTATGGAAAATCAGCAGCTGCATGGATTATGCTCTTCTCACTATATTTTACTGGATCGACATGATCAATTGAATTCCACTGAATATTGTGAAACTCTTTATCAATACATTTTAGCGGCCGACAATATATCCGTCGCAGCAAAAGCTTTGCAGATCCATAGAAATACGATGACTTACCGCATAGAAAAAATTACTCAGATCACCCAGATAAACTTGGCCAATGGAGAAGAATTATTTCAATTTTATTTCACAAAAAAAATAATGAATTGGCTTAATAAACAACTTTGACAAAAAATTAAGTTAGGAACAGGGAGCAAACTTAAATTGAGTCCACAGAAGCTTTGTTTTCAAATATCCAATTAAAGAAAAGAAAACCTCTGGATGCTTTCATTCCAGAAGTTTTCCTGATGTTTAAAGAAAGAGGATCAATCATTTTTTATCCTGCCCATAATGATCA